>NZ_JAMFRV010000100.1 GCF_026224925.1 Pseudomonas sp.
CGGCATGAATGGCTGCTGCACATCCATAAACCGTTGGGCATCGCCATATTGCTGCTGGTCATCGTGCGTCTTGTGGTGCGTTTCTCTACCGCCCAACCACCATTACCGTCGGATTTGCCAAGCGTTCAGGTGCTGGCGGCAAAGCTCTCGCATTACGTGTTGTACGCGTTGATGTTGGCGATGCCATTGATTGGCTGGGCGATGATCTCGGCCGCCGGTGACCCGGTCATGCTGAGCAGCTCAATACAATTGCCGTCCATCCTCGCCGCCAACCCACATACCTTCGCGATTCTGCGCAAGGCCCACACCTATCTGGCGTATCTGTTCTTTCTGACCATTTTGCTGCACTTGGCGGCGGCGTTGTTTCACGGCTTCGTTCGCCGCGACGAAGTACTGGACAGCATGCTGCACGGGAAGGATTGAAGGAGGAGCAGGACGGCAGGAGACATATCAAACGTGTAAGAGCGGGCTTGCTCGCGATCGGCTGCATAGCAGTCGTAAACTAAGCAACATCATTTTTTCAATAGATGATGATGTCAGCGTTTTGGGACCGCTTCGCGATCCATCGCGAGCAAGCACGCTCCTAAAGGAATCGTGCTTTCAGCGCAGGACCGGGACCATTTCCGCAATCGTGGTCAATACGTCCTTGGCCAGTTGCTTGGAGCGTTTCCCCGACCAGCCGGTCAGCGCATCGGGTGCATCGTCGTTGTCTTTGAACGGCATTTCCAGCGTCAGCGACAAGCATTTATAACGTTCGCCGACGCTATTGGCCGCCAAGTTCAGGTTGCCTTGACCGGGGCGGCTGCGTGGGTAGCCGTAGCGGGACTGGAAGTCGCTGGTAATCTCGCTCAAACGACGGCGAAAATGCTCCTCCAGCTGCTGCTGAAGCGGCGTGTAGCCTGGATTGCCTTCACAAGCAGCGGCGAAGATATAAGGAATCTCCTCGTCACCGTGTATGTCGAGGAACAGATCAACGCCGTATTTCTCCATCTGCTGCTGAACGAAAAACACTTCCGGGCTCAGCTCTTCAGTGGAGTTCTGCCAGGCACGATTCAAGTCTTTGCCTTTCGCATTGGTGCGCAAATGCCCATGGAATGAACCGTCCGGGTTCATGTGCGGCACTAGATACAGGTTGGCGGTTGCCAGCAACTGCTGCATTACCGGGTCAGCTTGGTCCTGCAAGCGCTCAATCAAGCCTTCCATGAACCATTCAGCCATGTGCTCGCCAGGATGCTGCTGGGCGATGATCCAGACGTTGCGCTTGCCAACGGCGCCATCGCCTTTGCGCAACATCTGAATATCACGGCCTTCGCTGCTCTTGCCGGTCGCAACCAGCGCAAGGCCCGCTTTATTAATTGCCTGGTCGATCAGCCAATCGTGACGCGCACGGCTATAGGGTTCGAAATACGCGAAATAAACCTGTGGTTCGCTCGGCGCGAGGCTGAAATCGAGGGCTGCACCGTCGTAGGTGGTAGGCACACGAAACCAATTTTCATGGTCGTAGGAGGCCACGACGTTGTAGCCGCTCCAGGCACTGTTGTAGCTGGACTTGCCGGCGTTGATCAGGCTGAACGCATGAGCACTCCCTACTTGCAGGTTTTCAACTTTGAAGTGAAACCACTGGAAGTGCGGGCTATGGGTGTCTGGGCGAATCGCCAGCGTCGTGAGTGAGGGATTGCTGGCGTCGATGACTTCGATGTTGCCGCTGTCGAAATCAGCGCTGATTTTGAGAGAGGTTTGGGTCACGGTTGTTTCCTGGGTACGGTAGTGCCAAATAAGGCAGGTACTCTACACCAAAGAAAACGAACGCAAAAAAAGACCCGGCAAAAAGCCGGGTCAAAACCGTGATTAGCCTGATGAGGAGATAACCCGGAGCCGACCTAAGGCTCCTGATTACCAGACCGATCTTGCGATCAGTTGCAGCAATACTAATCATTATCATTTGCATGTAAAAGCTTTTTCTTTGTTTATTTGAGAAAAATTCTCAACTGTGAGCGTCGAGGTTGAAGAACTCCTCTATTGCCTTCAGCAATTACGCCTCTTCCAACTCCACCAATATCGTCCCTTCGCTGACCATTTCGCCCTCGCTGCAATACACCGCCTTGACCACGCCTGCATGCGGTGCGCGGATGCTGTGTTCCATTTTCATGGCTTCCAACACCACCAGTTGTGTACCGATGTCGACTGCTTGCCCGGCCTCGACTAACACCCGCACGATGCTGCCGTTCATGGGTGCAGTTAGGCCGCCTTGTTGGGTGTGGGCTGCTTCGACGTCGGCAATAGGGTCTAGGCGTTTGATGGTATGCAGCTCGCCGTCCCACTGCAGGTAAAGCGTATCTGCTTTACGGATCGCAAGGTGCTGGCGGCGCACACCGTCGTGCTCAACGATAAGCTGTTCGCCCTGTAACACGGCCAGCGAGGCGCTGCTGTTACGCAACTGGATCACCTGTTTTTGCCCGTTACAGCTCAGATGCAAGTCTATTTCTGCCGGCAGCCCAGCCCGCAGGCCGCGATTGCTCGACCATGGAGAATACGGGTCGTCCTGGCGAACAACATTTGCCTGGCTTTGACTGAACGCTTCGCCGGCCGCCTGCCAAAACTCAACCGACAGTTCGCCCGCAGCGGGCAACAGCTGATCCTGATAACGCGGAATGAAATCGGTATCCAGCTCCGCTGCGGCGAAGGCAGGGTGCGCGACGATGCGGCGCAAGAACGCCAGATTGGTTTTCAATCCGCCGATAGCAAACTCGTCCAGCATCGCCAGTAATCGCAAGCGTGCTTGCTCGCGGTTTTCACCCCAGGCGATAAGCTTGCCGAGCATGGGGTCATAAAAAGGCGAGACGCTGTCGCCTTCAGCCACGCCACTGTCTACCCGACGTCCGGGACCGGCCGGGGACTCGCGATAGATGGCCAATGTGCCGGTGGCGGGCAAAAAATCGTTGGCCGGGTCTTCGGCGTAAAGTCGAACTTCAATCGCATGCCCGATCAGGGGCACCTGCGCTTGAGTCATCGGTAGCTGCTCGCCCTGAGCCACGCGGATTTGCCACGCCACCAAGTCGAGGCCGGTAATGGCTTCAGTCACCGGATGCTCGACCTGCAGGCGGGTGTTCATTTCCATAAAGAAGAACTCGCCGCGTGAGTCCAGCAAAAACTCCACCGTGCCGGCGCCCACGTAGCCGATGGTCTGCGCGGCGCGAACAGCGGCTTCGCCCATCGCCTGCCGCAATTGCGGACTAAGGCCCGGTGCCGGCGCCTCTTCGACGACTTTTTGGTGGCGACGCTGGATCGAGCAGTCACGCTCGTTGAGGTACAGGCAATTGCCATGCTGGTCGGCAAACACCTGGATTTCCACATGACGTGGCTTAAGCAGGTATTTTTCTACCAGCATCCGCGAGTCGCCGAACGAAGACAGCGCTTCACGCTGGGCGGAGGCTAATGCTTCAGCCAGTTCACTGACCTGTTCGACGACCTTCATCCCTTTACCACCGCCGCCGGCTGTGGCCTTGAGCAACACGGGGTAACCGATGCGCTCAGCGGCCGCGCGGAAAGTGTCGAGGTCCTGTGCGGCGCCGTGATAACCCGGCACCAGTGGCACGCCAGCGTCTTCCATTAACGCTTTGGCTGCAGATTTGCTGCCCATGGCGTCGATGGCGGAGGCGGGCGGCCCGAGAAAGATCAGCCCTGCATTTTCGATGGCGCGGGCGAAACTGGCGTTTTCCGACAAAAATCCATAACCCGGATGGATTGCCTGGGCGCCGCTGGCCTTGGCAGCCGCGATCAGTTTGTCGATCAGCAAGTAACTGTCGGCCGCTTTGCTGCCGCCCAAATCGACCCGTATATCTGCTTCGCGGGCATGTCGGGCGTCGCGATCCGTGGCGCTGTGCACCGCCACGGTGGTCAGACCAAGCGCTTTGGCGGTGCGCATGATGCGGCAGGCAATTTCCCCACGGTTGGCGACCAAAATACGCGTTAACAATGGCGCAGGGCTTAAAGACTGAGACGTTTGCGAAGCGCTCATGGGCGCGACTCCTTATTGAGTTCGGGTTGCCAGGCGGGCGGGCGTTTTTCCAGAAAGGCCCTTAAGCCTTCCTGGCCCTCTGCGCTGACACGAATCCGTGCAATGGCGTTTTCGCAATAACGACGCAAGGCAGGGGTCAACGCACCGTTGCCCACTTCTCGCATCAGGTCTTTGCTGGTACGCATCGCTTGCGGGCTGTTAAGCAGGAGGTTGTCGATCCATTGCTCGACCCGTTGGTCAAGCTCAGCCGGCGGATAGCACTCGGCGAGTAAACCGATAGCTTGGGCGCGAACTCCGCTAAAACGCTCGGCGGTCAATGCATAGCGCCGTGCGGCACGTTCGCCAATGGCTTGCACTACAAAAGGACTGATCACCGCGGGGGCCAGGCCAATACGGACTTCCGACAGACAAAATTGCGCGTCGTCGGTGCCGATGGCCATGTCACAGCAACTGATCAAGCCCAGAGCCCCGCCAA
>NZ_JAMFRV010000101.1 GCF_026224925.1 Pseudomonas sp.
AGCGGCGTTCGCAAATCGTGGGAGACCCCCGCCAGCATCAGCTCTCGCTCTTGGCCTGCTTGTTCAACGTCTTCGGCCATTTGGTTGAATGCGCGATAAACCTCGGTCATTTCACTGGGCGTATCACTGATAGGCAAACGCACACTACGCCCTTGCCCTAATTGACGGGCAGCGAAGACAAGACGTTTGAGTGGTTGATTCAGCTGCCGGACAAATATCCAGGCCGACGCGGTGGATAACAAACCAATGGCAAGAAACCAGCCCAGCACGCTCCAGATCTTCTGCCCGCGCAAGGGGTGCGGATAAAGCGGCACTTTCAGCCAACCATCGCCTAGGCTCGGCGCTCGCACCCAGAGTGCTGGCGGCGCATGCACACGCAAGCGCACTTCGGTGTCTGCACCCAACTCGGCCTGCATCTGGCGCTGATAAATCTCGCTGTACGGCCAATGCTGCTCACCTTCCGGCACACCGCCGCCTACTACCCTAATCAGCCCTGCGGCTGCGGCAATGGCCTCGCGATCCTGTTCATCGGCAGCCCAATACGCGCGCAGCGTCAACGCGACACCGTGGCTGTATTGCCGGTCGACGAGTACATCCTCGTTCATCAGCAGATAAACCAGGGTCAGCGCCTTGGAAAATAGTACGACGATCAGCACTAGCCAGAGGGTGCGAGCGAAAAAGCTTTGCGGGAACCAGAGCGGCGTTTTCATGACAGATAACTACACACTTTGCAGGTGCGAGCCAGGCTCGCAGAGTTGACGGAATACGAACGGCTTAGGCGGATAAACACCCACACCCAAAAACGCCGATAACCCACTAGTAGGGTTATCGACGGTATGGATGAGTATTCGGCGCTTTGAGCTGCTCACGCCTACAAAGCGCAGATCATTTAGTGCCAGCCCCATCTGGAACGAATACGTAACCCACGCCCCAGACAGTCTGGATATAGCGAGGCTTGGAAGGGTCCGGCTCGATCAGGCGACGCAAGCGTGAGATCTGCACGTCGATGGAGCGCTCCAATGCGTCCCACTCGCGACCACGGGCCAGGTTCATCAATTTGTCCCGGGTCAGTGGCTCACGAGCGTGCATGACCAATGCCTTGAGCACGGCGAACTCACCCGTGGTCAGCATGTGAACTTCATCGCCGCGCTTGAGTTCGCGGGTTGCCAGCGACAGTTCATAGTCCCCGAACGTCACAGACTCGTCTTCACTGCCCGGCGCGCCAGGTACAGGCGCGATCTGGCGACGCAGCACAGCTTTGACCCGGGCCATCAGCTCATCAGGGTTGAATGGCTTGGACAAGTAGTCGTCTGCACCTAATTCCAGACCACGGATACGGCTCAACTCATCGCCTTTGGCGGTGAGCATGATGATCGGTACCTGGTTGTTAGCGGCACGCAGGCGACGGCACGCTGAGAGTCCGTCTTCACCTGGCAGCATCAAGTCCAGAACCACAAGGTGAAAAACCTCACGGGCCAGCAGGCGATCCATTTGTTCGGCGTTCGCTACAGCGCGCGCGCGATAACCCTTGCTGGTGAAAAAACGCTCTAACAGGCTACTTAGTCCTGGGTCGTCGTCAACAATGAGGATTTTTTCCCCTTCAGCAGTTTGTGCAGTGCTGCTCATTCGATGCTCCTTTGGTCTCGGCGCGCATTATGGCGTAGCTGCCGACTTACGTACTGAGTGCATTGTTAGCAGATTTTTCCAGAGCCGCCAGCAACGGTTGGTCGCAGCCCCCGTTACAAGCTCCAAACAGGCTCCAATCCCCCTAATGATAGATCGCCGGGTATAATGCGCCGCCGCGAAGTCAGTCAACACTGACTGACGCCGTTTGTAAGCAGTCGTATTTTTTGTTCACAATTTGCCAGGTGGTTTTATGGACAGCATCAACAGCCGCATCGCCGAGGAACTCGGCGTCCGCCCACAGCAGGTCGCAGCGGCCGTCGCTCTGCTTGATGAAGGTTCAACTGTGCCCTTCATCTCTCGCTACCGTAAAGAAGTGACCGGCAGCCTCGATGACACTCAATTACGTCATTTGGAAGAACGCCTGCGTTACCTGCGCGAACTCGACGAACGGCGCATCAGCATCCTTGCCAGCATCGAAGAGCAAGGCAAGCTGACCCCGGAATTGGCCCGCGATATCAAACTCGCTGACACCAAGACCCGTCTTGAAGATTTGTATCTGCCCTACAAGCAAAAACGCCGCACCAAGGGTCAGATTGCCCTTGAAGCAGGTCTGGGCGAATTGGCCGACGGCCTGTTCAACGACCCAAGCCTGACGCCCGACAGCGAAGCAGCACGCTTCGTTGATGCCGAAAAAGGCGTAGCGGATGTAAAAGCTGCACTGGAAGGTGCCAAGTACATCCTGATGGAGCGCTTTGCCGAAGACGCCAACTTGCTCGACAAACTGCGCAGCTTCCTCAAGCACGAATCAGTTATCAGCGCCCGTGTAGTGGCAGGCAAGGAAGAGGAAGGCGCTAAGTTCCGCGACTACTTCGAGCACGACGAACCGCTGAAAAGCATGCCATCGCACCGTGCACTGGCTATTTTTCGTGGCCGAAACGAAGGCTTTCTCAGCTCTTCACTGAAAGTCGGCGAAGAGCTACCCGGTGCAATGCACCCTTGCGAAATGATGATCAGCGAACGTTTCGGCCTACAGAATCAGAATCGTCCTGCTGACAAGTGGCTGGCAGAAGTCGTGCGCTGGACCTGGAAGGTCAAGCTCTATACCCATCTGGAAACCGACTTGCTGGGCGAACTGCGCGAAGGCGCGGAAACCGAAGCCATCAACGTATTCGCGCACAACTTGCATGATTTGCTGTTGGCCGCGCCTGCAGGGCCTCGCGCCACGTTGGGCCTTGACCCTGGCTTGCGCACCGGCTGCAAAGTGGCGGTGGTTGACGCCACCGGTAAGTTGCTGGATTACGCCACGGTTTATCCGCACGTACCCAAGAATCAGTGGGATCAGACCATCGCGGTCTTGGCCGCTTTGTGCGCCAAACATGCGGTGGACCTGATCGCCATCGGCAATGGCACCGCCAGCCGTGAAACCGACAAACTGGCCGCTGAGCTGATCAAAAAATACCCAGGGCTGAAAATGACCAAGGTTATGGTCTCCGAAGCCGGTGCTTCGGTGTATTCAGCTTCCGAGCTGGCTGCGAAGGAATTCCCCGACTTGGACGTGACCATCCGTGGCGCGGTGTCGATTGCACGTCGCCTGCAGGATCCACTGGCCGAGCTGGTGAAAATCGATCCGAAATCCATCGGCGTCGGTCAATATCAGCATGACGTGTCGCAGCTGAAACTGGCGCGCGGCCTGGACGCAGTGGTTGAAGACTGTGTGAACGCCGTGGGTGTCGACGTGAACACCGCGTCCGTTGCATTGCTGGCGCGGATTTCGGGCCTCAACTTCACGCTGGCGCAGAATATTGTCAGCCACCGCGATGAAAACGGCGCATTCAAAACCCGTGCATCGCTGAAAAAGGTTAGCCGCCTCGGCGAAAAAACCTACGAGCAAGCGGCTGGATTCCTGCGCGTCATGAACGGTGATAACCCGCTGGACTCTTCAGCGGTTCACCCGGAAGCCTATCCGCTGGTGCAGCGTATTGCCGCCGAAACCGATCGCGACATCCGCTCGCTGATCGGCGACGCAAGTTTCCTCAAACGCCTGGACCCAAAAAAGTACACCGACGAAACCTTCGGTTTGCCTACCGTGACAGACATTTTGCAAGAACTGGAAAAGCCTGGCCGCGACCCACGCCCGGAATTCAAGACCGCCGAGTTCCAGGAAGGCGTCGAAGAACTCAAGGACTTGCAACCGGGCATGATCCTCGAAGGCGTAGTGACCAACGTGACCAACTTCGGTGCTTTCGTTGATATCGGCGTGCATCAGGACGGCTTGGTCCATATCTCCGCGCTTTCGGAGAAATTCATCAAGGACCCACGTGAAGCGGTCAAAGCCGGCGACGTGGTCAAGGTCAAGGTGATGGAAATTGATATTCCGCGCAAACGCGTCGGGCTGTCGATGCGCATGGGCGACACGCCGGGCGAAAAGATTGACGGTGCACGTGGCGCTCGTCCGGGCTCTGCTCCGCGCGCGCAGCAAAGCGCCCCTCGTAAAGAGGCGCCGCCAGCCGCGGCCCCGGTCAATCAAGCCATGGCTTCCTTGTTCGCCAACGCCAAACAGCTGAAGAAACGTTGATGGAAATTCCTGAAGGCCTTACTCAAAGCGCGTACTTCAATACCTTGGGTTGCCGGCTGGTTCGCCTAGACGATGGCGTCGCCCACGTTGCGCTGCCGCTGGAGCCGCACCTGCGCAACCGCGGCAACGTGATGCACGGCGGGGCCATCTTCAGCTTGGTCGATATCACCATGGGGTTGGCCTGTTCCAGCTCCCACGGCTTCGATCAGCAAAGCGTGACGATCGAGTGCAAGATCAATTATGTGCGCTCGGTTTCTGACGGTGAAGTGCTGTGTACTGCCAAGGTGCTGCATGCCGGGCGACGTACGTTGGTGGTTGAAGCGGAAGTGGTCCAGGGCGACAAACTGGTCGCTAAAGCGCAAGGCACGTTCGCTGTCATCTAGCTGTCGGACGTGGATATGAGTTAGTTTCGACACTGCGTGAACGGTGTCGAAACTTCCTGCTTGTGGTCCAGCCAAATCGTACAACGGGTATCGGCGTTCCAAACTAAAACCAGGCGACGACGCCAGTTCTTCTCTTCACCCTTGTAGACGGTCATATCCACCCCCATATTGGGGCGACTGACGCGTGAAGGAATCTAACTTGAGCGAACTTCTCAACCGCCGCCTGGCTTTGCTAAGCGAGCCCACTCACCTCTCCTTGCTGGAGCAGTGCCTGCACGGTATTGAGCGTGAGTGCCTGCGCGTAACCGACCAGGCACGCCTGGCGCAGACGCCGCACCCAGAAGCATTGGGCGCCGCGCTGACCAACGAGCAAATCACCACCGACTATTCAGAGTCACTGCTGGAGTTCATCACTCCGGCGCTGGCAGACCCCGCTGACACCCTCGCCAGCCTGGATAAGATCCATCGCTACGCGTACAGCAAGCTCGGCACCGAGTACCTATGGAGTCCTTCGATGCCGTGCCCGTTGCCGGCCGAAGAAGACATTCCGATTGCCTACTACGGCACGTCGAATATCGGCCAGCTCAAGTACGTTTATCGCAAGGGTCTCGCGCTACGTTACGGCAAGTCCATGCAATGCATTGCCGGGATTCACTACAACTTTTCGTTGCCTGAAAAACTCTGGCCAGTGCTTCGGCAGGCTGAGAACTTTGAGGGCACCGACCGCGACTTTCAATCCTCGTCGTATATCGCCTTGATCCGCAACTTCCGCCGCTATAGCTGGTTGCTTATGTACCTGTTTGGCGCTTCGCCGGCACTGGACGCAGGCTTCTTGCGCGGGCGCTCGCATCAGTTGGAGCAATGGGACGCAGAGACGTTGTTCCTGCCCTACGCCACTAGCTTGCGCATGAGTGATCTGGGCTACCAGAGCAACGCCCAGGCCGGCCTGACGCCTTGCTATAACGACCTAAGCAGCTACATCGACAGCTTGCGTGAGGCGGTGGCGACCCCGTATGCGCCGTATGTCGAGATCGGCACCCGCAAAGACGGCGAATGGATTCAGCTCAACACCAACATTCTGCAGATCGAAAACGAGTATTACTCGAATATCCGCCCGAAACGCGTGACCTATTCCGGTGAGCGCCCAATTCAGGCGCTGATGGCGCGCGGCGTGCAATACGTTGAAGTCCGCTGCCTGGACATCAACCCGTTCCTGCCGATGGGTATCGACTTGGAGCAAGCGCGTTTCATTGATGCCTTCGTGCTGTATTGCGCGCTGCAAGACAGCCCGCAGCTGGCAAACAACGAATGCACCAATGCGGAGTCGAACTTCATGACAGTGGTCAAGGAAGGTCGTCGTCCGGGTCTTGAATTACGCCGCAATGACAGCACCATGGAACTGAAAGCCTGGGCAACCGAGCTGCTGCAAAAAATCGCTCCGCTCGCGCAGTTACTTGATCAAAGCCATGGCGGCGAAGAACACTCTAAATCGATCGCGACCCAGCAAAGCAAGGTCAATGATTCATCGCTGACGCCTTCGGCACAAGTGCTGGCGAGCATGACCAAGCATTCGGAAGGCTTTACCGCATTCTCGTTCCGACAAAGCCAGGCGCATGCCGAATACTTCCGCAGCGAACCGTTGAGCGCTGAAGATCAGTCCCACTTCGAAGCCCTCGCGCGCACGTCGATCGCCGAGCAAGCAGAGCTTGAGCAAACCGAAGAGACGGTCGACTTCGATACGTTTGTGGGTTCGTACCAGGCGAGCATATTGGCGATCAGTAACTGATTAAAATGCGATCTGTAGGACCGAATTCATTCGGGAAGCAGGCGGCGCGGTTCGTCAGACGAATCGCGCTGCTCCATTCGCGAATGAATTCGCTCCCACAGTGAAATTGAAGTCTCTACAACGCCTTTTCGAAGATTTTCGAATTACGTTGATAGTTGTAAAGCGATGCCCTGGCGCTTGGCAGGCGCTCAACACTGCTGGGCTCAAACCCGCGCTCACGGAACCAGTGCGCGGTGCGGGTGGTGAGAACAAACAGGGTTTTCAAGCCAAGCTCCCGCGCGCGAACTTCAATGCGCTCCAACAACACATCGCCACGGGCACCGTGACGGTACTCCGGATTAACGGCCAGACAAGCCAGCTCGCCAGCGTCTGAATCTGCAATCCGATACAGCGCCGCGCAGGCAATAATCAGCCCTTCACGCTCAACCACGCTGAATTGCTCAATCTCGCGCTCTAGCACTTCCCGGGAGCGACGCACCAAAATCCCCTGCTCTTCCAACGGGCTGATCAAGTCCATCAAACCGCCGACGTCTTCAATGGCAGCCTCACGCACTTGCTCGAACTGTTCTTGCGCGACCAACGTGCCGCCACCGTCTCGGGTAAACAGCTCAGTCAGCAACGCACCGTTTTCGACGTAGCTGACGATATGACTGCGACCTACACCGCCGCGACAGGCCTCAGCCGCCGCATCCAGCAACTCCGCCTGATAATTGCTGCCCAGGCGCTGCATGTGTGCCGGGACTTGCTGTGGACGCAGTTCACGCACCAAACGGCCTTGCTCATCCAGCAATCCGCGTTCGGCACCAAACAGCAGCAGCTTATCCGCGCCCAAATCAATCGCTGCACGGGTCGCGACGTCTTCGCAGGCGATATTGAAAATTTCTCCCGTCGGCGAATAGCCCAACGGCGACAGCAGCACAATCGAGCGCTCATCCAGCAAACGGTTGATGCCCTTGCGGTCAACCCGACGCACTTCGCCGGTGTGGTGGTAATCCACGCCCTCAACCACACCAAACGGCCGGGCAGTGATCCAGTTACCACTGGTCACCCGCAGCCGGGAACCCTGCATGGGTGAGGCGGCCATGTCCATGGACAGACGGGCTTCAATCGTAATCCGCAGGTGCCCGACCGCGTCGATCACGCACTCCAGCGTCTCAGCATCGGTGATGCGTAAGTCACGGTGGAAACGTGGCGTCAGGCCGCGCTCCGCAAGACGGCTTTCGATTTGCGGACGAGACCCGTGGACCAGCACCAGTCGCACACCCAAACTGTGCAATAGCACCAGGTCGTGAACGATATTGCCAAAGTTAGGGTGTGCGACACCGTCGCCGGGGAGCATGACGACAAAGGTGCAATCGCGGTGGGCATTGATGTACGGCGAAGCGTGGCGGAGCCAATTAACGTATTCGTGCATAACGTGAAGAGCCTGTAAAAATTGGACGAAAGCGATACAACACACAACTTTGTGGTGGTTATCGTCGGAACAGGCATCGCAACACGCGCACTCTCCTTCTCATTAGAAGCCGTTTAAATTGGGCCGGACTCACCGGACGGTCGCCGGCGTCAGGCAATAGTATTCAACCAACTGCCGCAGTAAAAGCACTGTAGGCTCCAAGCGTGACATTTCGAGGTGTTCGCCCGGTTGATGAGCGCAAGCGATGTCACCCGGACCCAGTACCAGCGTCTCACAGCCAAGGCGCTGAAGATAAGCCGCTTCGGTGCCAAACGCCACTGCTTGCGCCTGATGCCCGGTCAAACGCTCGGCAACGCGAACCAGTTCCGCATCGGCGTCTTGCTCGAACGGTGGCGCCTCGGGAAACAGGGGCGCGTAATCGATTTTCACCTGATGCAGCTCAGCCAGCGGTTGCAGCTTCTGCATGATCGCCGCGCGCAACATATGCGGGTCCATGCCAGGCAACGGCCGTAAATCGAACTCCAGTGAACATTGGCCGCAAATCCGATTGGGGTTGTCGCCGCCATGAATGCAGCCAAAGTTCATGGTCGGGTGCGGCACGCTAAACTGCGGATTACGGTATTCGAGCTGCCATTGCTGGCGCAGGCCTTTCAATTCGGTAATCACATCGTGCATGGCTTCCAGCGCGCTGTGACCCAGGCTTGGGTCTGAGGAATGGCCGCTGCGCCCGAGAATATGGATGCGCTCCATCATCACGCCTTTGTGCAAGCGAATCGGCTTCAGGCCGGTCGGCTCACCAATGATTGCCGCGCGACCCAATGGACGGCCAGCCTCGGCCAATGCCCGCGCACCCGCCATGGAGCTTTCTTCGTCGCACGTAGCGAGGATCAGCAGCGGTTGCTTGAACGGCTTATCCAACATCGGCTTGATCGCTTCAATGACCAGCGCGAAAAAACCTTTCATGTCACAACTGCCCAACCCTACCCAACGGCCGTCGACTTCGGTCAGCTTCAGCGGATCGGTTTTCCACAGAGACTCATCAAAGGGCACCGTGTCGCTGTGCCCGGCCAGCACCAAGCCACCCGGGCCACTGCCGAAACTGGCGAGCAGATTAAACTTGCCGGGTGTTACCTGCTGGATATCGCAAGCAAAACCCAAGTCGCCCAGCCAGGTTGCCAACAGGTCGATCACCGCTCGGTTCGACTGGTCCAGCGCGGGCTGGGTGCAACTCACCGAAGGCGCGGCGATCAAGGCGGCAAATTGTTCTTTCATGGTCGGCAAGGGCATACACAATCTCCTTAAAACGGTGCGACATACTGTCCATCATAGGGCTATCGCGCCCCAGGAATAAACCGTGACTACACATGTCCTGTACACTGCTCGGCCTTGGCAGCCACGTAATTGAAGGCTGCGCCTCTTTTTATTCGCGACTAGCTATTAGCTTGGATTCCCGGCCATGCAGAAAGAAACTGAAATCAAACTCCGCGTCAGCCGCGAAACCCTCGCTGCATTGCGCGAACACCCGTTACTGAAAAAACGTAACAAGAGCGGTTGGGAACGGCTTGAGCTGTTCAATCAGTATTTCGATACCCCAGAGCGTGATCTGGCGACGGCTAAAGTGGCCCTGCGCATTCGCAAAGACGGCGACGCGATCATCCAGACGATGAAGACTCGCGGTCAGAGCATTGCCGGTCTGTCGGAACGCAACGAGTACAACTGGGACATCCCCAAAGCCAAGCTCGACCTGAAGAAGCTCGACGGCGAATGCTGGCCTGAGCAGTTGGCCGAGCTGGACAAAAAAACCATTAAACCGCTGTTCACTACCGATTTCATCCGTGAACGTGCGGAAATCGCGTGGGGCCGCGGCAAAGCTAAGGTCGTGATCGAAGCGGCTTTGGACTTCGGCAAAGTGGTTGCCGGCAAGCAGCAAGAAGAAATCTGCGAGCTGGAACTTGAACTGCGTGAAGGCGAACCCGCAGCGCTGTTGGAGTTGGCGGCTGAGCTGGCCGCTACGCTGGCCTTGATGCCGTGCGATATCAGCAAAGCCGAGCGTGGCTATCGTTTGCTCGATGCCGACAGCTACTCGCTTAGCCTGCCCGTGCCGGCACTGAATCCAGAAATGCCGCTGGATGACGCGTATTCCGCACTGGCCTGGCATTTGTTGGGCAGCAGCCAGCGCTTGGCCGAGCAATACCGCTTCAATGGTCACTGGCGATTGCTGCAGGATTGGGTTGCGTTACTGTCCGAATTACGGGCACTGACCGGCAGCCTGGGTCAAGCCGCACCGCGGACCTCGACGCATGAGATGCGCGAATCGCTGGATGCCTTGCTCGAAGACTGGCGCCCGTTGGTCCAAGCCGGCCAGGAAGACCCTGATGTGCGCAATGCCGCACATGAACAGTTCATTGAAGAACTGCTAGATCCGCGCTGGGGTTTGTTTTCACTGAACACCTCGCGCTGGCTGATGGCTCGCACCTGGACCGCTGACCGCAATACCCGTGGCAATCGCCAAGGTGCTGCGCAGCTGGCTAACTGGGTGCCACGTCTTTTGGCCGAAGAAGCGACTTCATTGCAATTGGGCCGCTATCAACAGCAACCGGAAGACTTGGCAGAACAGTTACCGCGCATTGAACGCATTCAAGCCTGGCTGCACTTGGCTCGTGGTGCGCTGGACTTGCCTGAGCTAGACCGTCTTTATGGCGAGCTGAACAAGCTTGAGCAACTGGCTCAACTGCCGATCAGCGACGAAGTGCTGGATGCTCGCGTGCAGCAGACCGTGGTGGTGTTCCAGAGCCGTGCCTGGAAGACGTTGTTGCGTTTGTAAGATTGCCTTCGCGAATAAATTCGCTCCCACAGGGATCTTGGTATTTTCTGTGGGATCGAATTCATTCCCGAATGATTTTGGCCTCAACCCAAAATTGGCAAACTGGTGGTGGACTTGATTTCTGACAGGGCCACCGTCGAGTTGACCTCTTGTATCCCTGGCACCAGCGACAGCTTCTCGAAGAAGAAGCGCTCGTAAGCCTCGATGTCTGACGTAACGATGCGCAGCAAAAAATCCACCGAACCCATCAACACATAGCACTCCAGCACTTCCGGAAAACCTCGAATCGCTTCGGTGAACTCCGTGAAGTTTGATCGGCCGTGGGCATTAAGCTTTATCTCGGCAAAAATCTGCGTGTTCAAGCCGATCTTTTTGCGATCCAGCAACGTCACTTGGCGCCGAATGACGCCTTCATCCTTGAGTCGTTGAATCCGCCGCCAGCACGGCGATTGCGAAAGGCCGACTTGCTCCGCGATCTGCGCACTGGACAGCGAGGCGTCTTCCTGCAAAAGGGCCAGAATCTTCCGATCATAAAGGTCCAGCTCGCTTTGCATAATTAATTCTCTAAATCTGGTTATTGCGCATTGATAAGTCGATTAAAGGCTAATCCAATCGATCATTGAAAAGAAATTTCTTTTCTGACGTGCAAGAATTCCCCCTAGTCGAAACAGGAGGAGCCCAGTATGTCCAACGTTGAAACCACTACGTTTACCGCGCCACGTCCTGACGTATGGGCGATCAATAACGCCCACGTTCGCGCGCACTACCAAATCCTCGCCGAAGCAGAGCCTGATCTGCTGTGCCGGGTACTCAATTTGTTCGCGATGCAGTACCTGATTCCGCAACAAGTGAGCGTGCTGCAACAGGATGAAATGCTCATGCTGGACATTCAGCTGGACGGTTTAACTTGGCATAGGGCGCAGGTGATCGGCGAGAAAATGCGCAATTTGATCAATGTTTGCTCAGTGGTACTGGAACCCTTCGAGGCAAAATCCGTCCTATCAGAGCATCTAGCTCTGGCCACAGGTTGAGTCCGAGGCAAACTTTCGACATCTTTGCACTCGGTTCAGGTATCGCATGCGGCGCGCCGCGGACTACTCTTGTCTAGCCGTTAATCGGTCAGAGCAGAACTGTCCCAAGGAGCCCGAATGTCTGTCCTCGCCTCAGTTGCCCAAGACCGCCCGCTGGATCTCAACGATCTGCTGCGCGACTTGGTCGCTCAAGGTTTTATCGATCAAAGTTCTGCAGAGGACGCCGTGAAACTGCGCCGCACTGCGGTCAATTTCCAACTGCATCCTCTGGACTTCCTCGCGGCCCAGCAATTCGACGATCTGCTGCGGCCGGGCAAGAAGCTTGACCTGGAAACCCTCACCGCCTGGCTTGCACTGCAATCCGGGCAACCTTACATGCGTATTGACCCGCTGAAGATCAATGTGGCGGCGGTCACGCCGTTGATGTCGTATGCCTTCGCCCAGCGGCACAAGATTCTTGCCGTGGCCGTGGATCGCGAATCGGTGACCATCGCCAGTGCCCAGCCTTACGTCAGAGCATGGGAAGCCGACCTTGCTCACGTTCTGAAGCTACCCATAAAGCGCGTGATCGCCAACCCGGTGGACATCCAACGGCTGACCGTGGAGTTTTTCCGCCTGGCCAAATCGGTCAGCGGCGCCAATGCCACGGACCAGCGATTGAGCAACCTGGGCAACTTCGAGCAATTGCTAAAGCTCGGTGCCAGCGACCAAGAGCCAGACGCCAACGACGCGCACATCGTCAATATTGTCGATTGGTTGTTTCAATATGCGTTCCAGCAGCGCGCCAGTGACATCCACATCGAACCACGTCGCGAACAAGGCACCGTAAGGTTCCGCATCGACGGCGTGTTGCACAACGTCTATCAATTCCCCGCACAGGTCACCATGGCCATTGTCAGCCGCCTGAAAAGTCTGGGCCGGATGAACGTTGCCGAAAAACGCAAACCGCAGGACGGTCGGGTCAAAACCACCACGCCAGACGGTGGCGAAGTCGAACTGCGGCTATCAACCCTTCCCACCGCCTTCGGCGAAAAGATGGTGATGCGGATTTTCGACCCCGAAGTGCTGCTGAAAAATTTCGACCAATTGGGCTTTTCCAGCGACGACCTACGACGCTGGCAGGACATGACGCAGCAGCCTAACGGGATCATATTGGTCACCGGGCCCACTGGTTCGGGCAAGACGACGACGCTGTACACCACCTTGAAAAAGCTGGCGACCTCTGAGGTTAACCTCTGCACCATCGAAGACCCGATTGAGATGGTCGAACCGGCGTTCAATCAGATGCAGGTCCAATACAACATCGACCTGACCTTCGCCAGCGGTGTTCGCGCACTGATGCGGCAAGACCCCGACATCATCATGATCGGCGAAATTCGCGATCTGGAGACTGCTGAAATGGCAATCCAAGCAGCGCTTACCGGCCACTTGGTGCTATCGACGCTGCACACCAATGATGCGCCGAGCGCGATCAGCCGGCTGCTGGAGCTTGGGGTGCCACATTACTTACTGAAGGCGACCATCCTCGGCGTCATGGCGCAACGGTTGGTTCGAACGCTGTGCCCGCATTGCAAGGCGCCGATAGCGTTGGACGAAGGTGATTGGCAGACCCTGACCCGGCCATGGCAAGCCCCCGTCCCCACCGGCGCCCACCAAGCGGTAGGTTGCGCAGAATGCCGCGACACCGGTTATCGCGGACGCGCCGGGGTGTACGAAATCATGTTGATGTCGGACAACGTCAAAGCGCTGATCACCTCCGACCTCGACCTTACCGCCATGCGCCGCCAAGCGTTCAAGGAAGGCATGCGCAGCCTGCGTTTGTCTGGTGCCCAAAAGGTATCTGCAGGACTGACCACGCTGGAAGAGGTGTTGCGGGTGACACCGCAGAGCGAGCAAAGATAAACGGGGAACAGCCTTGCTCGCGATGGTAGCAGCCCGGGTTTCAGCTAAACCGCGTCGCCTGCTTCGCGAATGAATTGGCTCCTACAGTTCTGCCACATCTTGTGGCAGAACTATGCTGAGTTAAATCGCCGGGGTGTGCGTATTTCTGCCTAAATGCCTCTCAACCATCAAACAGGGAACCGTTATGCAAATCGGTAGTGTGCTTTTACTCTTCGTCGCGTTGGCGATTGCCATCGTCTTCATGGGCTTCAAGGTTGTGCCACAGGGGTATCAATGGACGGTGGAGCGCTTCGGGCGTTACACCAACACATTGAAACCAGGCCTGAACATTATCGTGCCGGTGATGGACCGCATCGGACGCAAGATCAACGTGATGGAAAGCGTGTTGGATATCCCGCCACAGGAGGTCATCACAGCGGATAACGCCACGGTGCAGATCGATGCGGTGTGCTTCTTTCAGGTGGTCAATACCGCGCAGGCTGCATATGAGGTGAACAACCTCGAGCATGCCATTCGTAATCTGCTGCAAACCAACATCCGTACCGTGCTGGGTTCCATGGAACTCGACGCGATGCTCAGCCAGCGCGACGGCATCAATGAAAAACTGCTGCGCACGGTTGATGAGGCCACCGCACCCTGGGGCATCAAGATCACCCGTATCGAGATCAAAGACATCAGCCCACCAGCGGACCTGATGGCGGCGATGTCTGGCCAGATGAAAGCCGAACGGATCAAACGCGCACAGATTCTTGAAGCCGAAGGCCTGCGCGCATCGGCAATCCTGACCGCTGAAGGCAAGAAGCAGGCGCAGATCCTCGAGGCTGAAGGCGGCCGTCAAGCCGCCTTCCTGGAGTCCGAAGCCCGTGAACGTCAGGCCGAAGCAGAGGCACGCGCCACCCAAGTGGTCTCCGAAGCCATCGCGTCTGGCAACGTACAAGCGATCAACTATTTTGTCGCACAGAAATACATCGATGCATTGGGCAAGCTGGCGTCAGCCAACAACAGCAAAGTGATCCTGATGCCACTTGAGGCCAGCCAAGTGATCGGCGCAGTGGGCGGTATTGGCGAAATCGTCAAAGCCACCTTTGACAGCAAAAAAGCCTAAGGCGCGACCATGTGGGACTACCTGCAACACCTGTCATTCTGGGATTGGTTGGGGCTGGGCACGGTATTGCTGATATTGGAGGTCTTTGGCGCTGGCGGCTATTTGCTGTGGATAGGCGTCGCAGCGGCAGGCGTCGGGGTTCTCAGCTTTTTGATTCCGGCGATGCAGTGGGAGATTCAGTTTGTGCTGTTCGCGGTGCTCTCGGTGCTGACAGCCGTTTACTGGTGGCAACGCCAACGTAGCGCGGTCAGGGTATCGGATCAGCCAGGACTGAATATGCGAGGCCAAGAGTTGATCGGGCGGACCTTTGTCGTGCAAAGCGCGATCATTGGCGGGCGCGGCAAAATCAAAGTCAATGACGGCGTATGGATGGTGATCGGCCCTGACTTGCCGGTAGGCAGCCAAGTGCGGGTAGTCAGCCAGGATGGCGCTGTTCTGAAGGTTGAAGCGGTGTCTTGAGTCCGCTACGGAACTCCAACGCGGCTTTGGCTATCCAACACTTCAGAACAACCACAGTTGGAGTTACCCATCATGCGCCTCAAGTTTGCTATTGCCACGCTAGCTCTGCTTTCTCTCCCAGTCGGGTCTGCGATGGCCGATGATTTTTTGCGCAACGTACTCTCGTCAGGTGCAACCACTGGCTCGACCTACCTCACGTTCAGACACGACCGTAAATTGATCGTAGCGGCACAAGATGACGCAGACAGCTTCGTTGCCAGCGATGGTGCGATTCATGGCCCTTTTCTGGAAGCCGCCATGCAACAAGTGCGTGCGGACAATCCAGGTTTGAAAGCGTCTGACATGGAATTGGCCAACGCGATTCTGGATAAAAATCTGGTGGCGGAGAAATGAAGCAAGAGCTGCAAGCTTTTAGCTGCAAACTTCAAATCAAAAAAAGCCTCGAATAGTCGAGGCTTTTTTTATGCGGCTGGAACTAATTATTCACCGATTGCACTTTTATAAGCGGCGGAGTCCAGCAGCTTGTCCAGCTCAGCCTTGTCGCTTGGCTTGAGCTTGAAAATCCAAGATGTGTAGGGAGCGGAGTTCAGAAGCTCGGGCTCGCCGCCCAGACTTTCATTAACTTCAAACACTTCGCCGGATATTGGCGAGTAAATGTCCGAAGCAGCTTTAACCGACTCAACCACGCCAGCGCCCTCGCCAGCGGTAAAGACTTTGCCGATTTCCGGCAGCTCAACGAATACAACGTCACCCAACGCTTCCTGAGCATGGTCGGAAATACCAACGGTCACCGTTCCGTCAGCTTCAAGGCGAGCCCATTCGTGACTTTCGGCGAAACGCAGATCAGCGGGGATATTGCTCATTTAGTCATCCTCTACATCAGGTCAGCGGAAAACCCGCCTGAGAAGTTAAATCAAGGCTTTGCCATGACGTACGAAATTAGGTTGTACCACGCGAACCGGATACCACTTGCCACGGATTTCAACTTCAGCCCGGTCAGCGGTTGCCATCGGCACGCGTGCCAAGGCAATCGATTTGCTTAGCGTAGGCGAGAAACTACCACTGGTGATCTCCCCTTCGCCAATATTTGTGATCCGCACGACCTGATGCGCGCGTAAAACGCCGCGCTCCTCCAATACCAGCCCGACCAGCTTGGATTTCACCCCTGCAGCCCGCTCATTTTCCAGTGCACTGCGGCCGATGAAGTCGCGGTCGGCTGGCTCCCAAGCGATGGTCCACGCCATGTTAGCCGCCAAGGGCGACACGTGCTCATCGATGTCCTGACCGTACAGATTCATACCGGCTTCAAGACGCAAGGTGTCGCGGGCACCCAAGCCGATGGGTGAAATACCTGCGCCCACCAGATCGTTGAAAAACCCACAGGCCTGATCGACCGGAAGAATGATTTCGAGACCGTCCTCGCCGGTGTAGCCGGTGCGGGCAATGAACCAGTCACCTTCGCTGCGGCCTTCAAAAGGCCTCAGTTGCTGAATCAGCGCGCCACGTTCACCGGTCACTAACTCCGCGATCTTATGGCGCGCATGCGGGCCCTGAATGGCCAGCATCGCCAAATCATCGCGTTCGTTCAGTTGCACGTCTAAGTCAGCAAGGTGCTTATGCATCCACGCAAGGTCCTTGGCGCCGGTCGCGGCATTGACGACCAAGCGATAACCGTTTTCGGTGAGGTAGACGATCATGTCGTCAATCACCCCCCCGTCGCGGTTGAGCATTGCGCTGTAGAGCGCACGACCCACCTGGGTCAGACGGCCGACGTCATTGGCGAGCAGTTGTTGAAGCCAAGCCTTGGCCTGACTCCCGACGATATCGATTACGGTCATGTGAGAGACGTCAAACACCCCACAGTCGCGGCGCACTTGATGGTGCTCCTCGACTTGTGAACCGTAATGCAAAGGCATATCCCAACCACCAAAATCGACCATTTTTGCGCCGAGCGCAAGGTGCAGGTCAAAGAGCGGTGTGCGCTGTCCCATGGGTTTCTCCTTCCGGGCGTGGCGAAGATGCGGAGAGTCGTGACACTGAAGAAAAGGCCCGTGAACATGGGCTTTCGGCAGACTCAACGACCGGAAATGTCTGACAGACCGCACCGATTGCGGCGCATTGTAGCCGCATGGGAGTAGACCCGCACCTAGCTGATCTGACGAGCTGAACGTCGGATCAAACCGATAACCGGTAGCAGGCCCACTATCACCAGTGTTAATGCGGGCAAAGCTGCTCTCGCCCACTCGCCTTCGCTGGTCATTTCAAAAATTCTGACAGCCAGAGTGTCCCATCCAAACGGACGCATCAGTAACGTTACAGGCATCTCTTTGAGCACATCGACAAACACCAGCAACGCTGCGCTCATCGCACCTGGCAGCAATAACGGTAGGTAAACCCTGAAGAACAGCTGCGGGCCGCTGACGCCTAAACTCCGACCCGCTTCAGGCAGGGACGGCCGGATACGCGCCAGGCTACTTTCCAGTGGTCCGTAGGCCACCGCGATGAAGCGCACCAGATACGCCAACAACAGCGCGGCCAAGCTGCCTAGCAGCAACGGCTTGCCAGCGCCACCGAACCACGTCGACAACGGGATGACCCACACGCGATCCAGATAGCTGAAGGCCAACATGATCGACACGGCCAACACCGATCCAGGCAGCGCATAGCCGACAGTGGCCACGCTCACTGCCGAGCGGATGGCGGGCGTCGGCGACAGGCGTCGCGCGAAGGCAAGAATGAGTGCAACGCCGACAATAATCAGTGCCGCCATAAGGCCCAGATAGAGGGTGTGCAGGATCAGCCCGACGTAACGTTCGTCCAGATCAAAGCGGCCACGCTGCCAGCACCACACAATTAATTGCAGCAGCGGAATCGCGAACGCACAGGTGAATACCAAACCACACCAGCCACAGGCTACCAGCGCTTTCCAACCGCTCAGGTGATACAGCGCTTTGCCCCTGGGACGTTCGTTGCCCGGACGATTGGCACCGCGAGCACGGCGCTCGCCGTACAGGATCAGCATGACCGCCAGCAGCAACAAACTCGCCAGCTGGGCAGCGCTGGACAGGCTAAAGAAGCCGTACCAGGTTTTGTAGATAGCAGTGGTGAAGGTGTCGAAGTTGAACACGGCTACCGCGCCAAAGTCGGCCAGCGTTTCCATCAAGGCCAGCGCCACACCTGCGCCAATTGCGGGCCGAGCCATCGGCAGTGCTACGCGCCAAAAGGCTTGCCATGGTGATAGACCCAGAATGCGCGCCGCTTCCATCAAGCCTTTACCTTGGGCGAGGAACGCCGTACGCGCCAGCAGGTACACGTACGGATAAAACACCAATACCAGCACGATGATCACACCGCCCGTGGAGCGCACTCGCGGCAGGCGCAAACTGCTGCCAAACCACTCACGCAGAAGTGTTTGTACTGGACCGGCAAAATCCAGCAACCCGACGAAGACAAAAGCCAATACGTACGCCGGGATCGCGAACGGCAGCATCAACGCCCAGTCGAGCCAGCGGCGTCCGGGGAACTCACAAAGACTGGTCAGCCAGGCAAGGCTGACCCCC
>NZ_JAMFRV010000102.1 GCF_026224925.1 Pseudomonas sp.
ATACAGCTATTGTTTATCCGGGCATCGGCACTGGGGTCCACACTGGCTGGCCGGCGAAATGCGCCGTCAGGTTTTGCAGGACGAGCTGCGCCGTTGCCGCAACGGCTTCTGGCGACCGACCCGCAATGTGGGGGGTGAGAATTATGTTGGTCAGGGTCGCTATTTCTGCCGGCACCTCAGGTTCGCCCTCCAGCACGTCCAGGGCCGCGCCAGCGATGTGTTTATGCTGCAACGCGGTAATCAGCGCTGAAGTATCGACAACGCTGCCTCGGGATATATTGATCAAAAAACCATTGGAACCCAGTGCTGCCAACACCGATGCATTGACCAGATGCCGGGTTGCCGCGCCTCCTGGCGTGGCGATTACGATGAAGTCGGCCCATGTCGCCAAGTCTTCTGGGGTCTTGCAATAGGTGTAGGGCGAGTCAGCCACGGGTGTGCGGTTGTGGTAGCTGATGTGCATGTTGAAGCCATTTTCTGCCCGTTGCGCGATTTGCCTGCCGATATTTCCGAGACCGAGAATGCCAAGCTTTTTGCCGGAGATCATCGGCCGTGGCTGGCGAGACTGTGCCCATTCGCCACGTCGCACCGCAGCGTCTGCCTGGGGGATGCCTCGAGCGATTGACATCAACAGCGCCATGGCATGGTCGGCAACGGACGCGTCGTTGGTGCCGGCACCGTTGGTGACAACGATGCCGCGAGCCTGAGCCGCAGCCAGGTCGACTTTTTCGAAACCGGCGCCCATGGCGCAGATGATTTCCAGTGCGGGGAATGTGCTGATTTCTTCAGCCGTAAACCCGGTGGAGCCGTTGGTCAGCACCGCGCGGATGTCGATGCCATACGTGCGTGCGGCGTTTGCCCGGTCTTGTGGCGTGGTGGCCATGCACAGCGTGAAACCGGCGGATTCAAAACTGGCCAAGCCTTCTGGGTTGACTTCGACCAGGATCAGTAGGGGTATCGACATTCTTCAGTCTCCTGTTACTCAGTTGTCATCCCGCGTCAGCACTTCCAACAATTCGATCTCAAACCTCAGGTCTGAGTTCGGTTTAATATGCGCGCCCATTTGCCGCTCGCCATAGGCGAGGTGTGCAGGAACCGACAGGTTGCGTTTGCCACCGACTTTCATCCCCATGAGGCCAATGTCCCAGCCTTTAATTACTCGGCCAGTGCCGATCACGCATTGGAAGGGTTTGCCACGTTCGTGGGATGAATCGAAAACTGTGCCGTCTTGCAGAAACCCTGTGTAGTGGGTGGTGATCAACGCACCTTTGACCACTTCTTTGCCTTCGCCAAGCTGAATGTCGATGACTTCTAATGCTTCACTCATTAAGTGAGTTGTCCTTCTCGAAAAATAAAGAGGGTGTTGCGACGATAGCTGAAACAGAATGAAACGATTGTCTTTTGAGTCAAGTCTATTAAATTCAAGACAACTCAGAAAGAAGCCTTAATGAAGCTACCGCGCCCGCAAGACCGACTTGACCTCCTGGACAGCCTTCGTAACGAAAAAATGGCACGTTCGGCTCATGCCTATGTGCGCGGTAATACCGTCCAATTTTACCAATGGTTACACAGCCAACGTGGGCGCCGGCTGCCCCATGGGCCCAGCGTTTGGATTTGTGGTGATTGTCACGTCGGCAATTTGGGCCCGACCGGGGATATTCACGGTCGTATCGACATTAATATCCGCGATCTGGACCAGGCGGTGATCGGTAATCCCACCCATGACTTAGTGCGGTTGGCGCTTTCACTGGCGATGTCTGCGCGGGGTTCAGACCTGCCGGGTGTCACCACCGCGCGCATGCTAGAAGAGATGATGCGCGGCTACCAACAGGCGTTCGTCAAAGGGCAGAGCGATCAACCCGAACGCCCTAGTCAAGTCAAAGGTGGTATGCGCACAGCCGTGCAACGCACATGGAAGCACTTGGCCCGTGAACGTATCGAAAACGAACGCCCGACAATCCCATTGGGCAAAAGCTTCTGGCCGCTGTCTCGCGCGGAAAAAGCTGAAATAAAGCTGCTCTGCGCCACGCCTGAGATTCATAAGCTGGTGACGTCGCTCAAAGGTCGGCCCAACGACGCACCTGTGGAGTTGCTGGACTCGGCGTATTGGGTCAAAGGCTGCAGTTCGCTGGGCTTGATGCGCTATGCGGTGCTGCTCGGGGTCGGCGGCGACGATGAGCAGGATTACTGCC
>NZ_JAMFRV010000103.1 GCF_026224925.1 Pseudomonas sp.
CCCCACTGGATCCGCCTGAATAAACTCAAGCAGGTATCAGGCCATGATGGGTAAATTATTAATCGATTGATTAATAATTTGTGTATGGGACGCCTCAAACCTTAAAACGCCAGGTTAAAGCCAATGCATGCCAGCATCACCGCCAGGCAAGGACGCAGGATGTCGTCGGAGATTCGCCCGGTCAAATGACTGCCGAAGTAGATCCCCGGCAGAGACCCCATCAGCAAAAAGCCCAGTACATGCCAGTCCATATTGCCCATGCTGGCATGCCCCAATCCCGCGACCAGGGTCAACGGCACCGCATGAGCGATTTCGGTACCGACCAAACGTCTCGTCGGCAAAAATGGGTACAGGATAAACAGCGCCACGGTGCCTAGCGCACCAGCACCAATGGAGGTTAAAGCGACCATCGTGCCAAGAACCAAGCCGGTGATGACGGTCAATGTATTCAGGCGCACACCGCTAAGGGTGGGTTTGCCACTGGCGCGACGAAGGGAAAAAGCAAGCAATTGTTTCTTGAAGAACACCGCCAGCGCGGTCACCAGCAAGACGAAACCCAACGCGTGCTTGATAACCGCGTTCATGGCCTGGGGAGCGGTATGCAGAGTGCTCAAATACCACAACGTCAACGCAACGGCGGGCACACTGCCAAGGGTCAACCAGCCGGTCACGCCCCAATCGATATTCTTGTTCTTTCTATGAACCAGCACACCGCCGGACTTGGTGATGGCCGCATAGAGCAAATCCGTACCCACTGCCGTGGCAGGGTTGATACCGAACCACAGCAGAATCGGGGTCATCAACGAGCCGCCACCGACGCCCGTCATCCCAACAATAAACCCGACCGTCAAGCCCGCAACAATTAACCCTACACTACCAAAATCCATTGCCACGTCTCACAAATCAGCGCAATCGCATGAAAAAACTGGCCCGCAGCATAACGGCCTTTGTTACCTCCTTCTTATATCAAAACGATCTATGGTTAGACCTTTCGCCACAATGCATCGGCTTGCACGCTCATTTGCGCCATCATAAGTATGAGCAATCGCAAAAGGGCGTCCGAACTTCGAGCGCCGGCACTTGATAAGCACGCTAAGTAGCAACATGCTGCGCCACCCTCCTTCTTGCCGCGTGATCATCATGAGCACTGCAATCCCTTCAACTGAACCTGATAGCGCCGTGTATAAAACGCTACTCGAATCCACCAAGGCAATCCCGTGGCGGATCGATTGGCAGACCATGACTTTTAGCTACATCGGTCCGCAAATCGAAAGCCTGCTGGGCTGGACGCCAGAAAGCTGGGTGGGGATCAATGACTGGGTGTCCCGCATGCACCCGGACGACCGTGACTACGTGGTCGATTTCTGTGTGTCGCAATCCAAGGCTGGCGTCGACCATGAAGCGGATTACCGTGCGCTGACCCAAGACGGCAACTACGTCTGGATTCGCGACGTGGTGCACGTGGTGCGCAAGGACGGTGAAGTGGAAGCGCTGGTGGGTTTTATGTTCGATATCAGCGAACGCAAGAAAACCGAAGAGCACTTGGTGCACCTGCAGAAGCAGCTAGAAGAGTATTCATTCCAGGACGGGCTCACTGGCATCGCCAACCGGCGCATGTTCGACACCGTGCTTGAACGGGAGTGGGCCAACGCCCAACGCAATCAAACACCCTTGTCACTGATCATGTTGGATATCGACTATTTCAAGCAGTACAACGACCACTACGGACACATCAAGGGCGACCAATGCCTACGCCTTGTTGCCCAGGTGCTGTCGCAAGCGGCCAACCACCCACGGGATTTCATTGCGCGTTTCGGTGGTGAAGAGTTCGTCTGGCTACTGCCCGAAACCGACGCCGAGGCGGCCCGGCAAGTGGCGGAAAAGTGCCTGCACTTGATCCGGCAACAACGGATTGAACACGAGAAATCTGCCGTTTCGTCCCTGCTGACCCTCAGCCTTGGGGTCGGAACCATTACCCCGTCGCAGGACGGCCCTGCCCTGGCCTTTGTCGAACAGGTGGATAAGTTGCTGTACCGCGCCAAGGCCAACGGCCGGATGGGCGCCGAGTTCGGTCTTCTGTAGAAGCCAATAAAGTTACTTCACCCGTCCCCAGCCATTGCGGTTGGCCGTCACACCGATTATTTGCGGGTGCGTGCGGAACAAGTGTCCTGAAGCAGGCGCGTTGGCCAAGGCTTCCATTTTTACTTCATGACGGGCGCTGGTGATGTACAGCGTGTCCTTGTTCTTACCGCCAAAAGCCAAGTCGGTCGGGCTGGGGATTGGCAAACCGATCATCCGGTCCAGGCTGCCGTCTTCGCTGAAACGCACCAGACTCCAGCCATCGCGCAACGTGGTCCAGACTCCGCCTTCGCAGTCCAGCGCCAACCCGCTGAGACGGCCAGAACCCTTGGGCAACGTTGCCAGTCGACGCACTGCAGTGCTCCCCGGCTGGAGTAAAAACAGACTGCCGGAATCTGGGCCTACTGCGTATAACGCTTCGCCCTTCTCATCCCAACAAAACGCGCTGATGCGCTCTTGAAAGGTCCATGGTGAGCGAAGTTCGCCTTGCGCCGTCAGTTCGCCCAATTTACACCCTCCTGCCGTCAGCAAGCAGGCCCAGAGGCTACCGGAAGGATGGCTGCCCAGGCCCACAAGGTTTTTTCCCGGCCAATTGTCCAGTGGGTGTTCTTTGCCTTCGCGATCCAGCAACGACCATCCTGCGGCGTGGCCGATCAGCAGCCCGTCCTGGTGCAGTTCCATGGCGCAGACCGGCGAGTCCAGCCGAGCGAAGACGCGCTCGCCCTTGGCATCTAAAACCCTGATAGCCGGGGCCAGAGTATCGGCCCAATACAGACACTGCTGGTCCTCGGACCAGCGCGGAAACGCACCATTGAAGGCCCACGGGCAATCCACCAGTTCCACCTCGCTATCAGCAATTCGCACTTGCGACTCGCTGAGTTGCGCCCCCACCCGGCGCGCTGCGTCGGTCAATTCCGGGCCGAGTAACTCCAGGCGCTCAAGGGTCAATCGGTAAGCAGGACCGGCAACACTCAATGCGCCGCGAACCTTGCCTGCGTTATCGCGAATGGCCGCAGCCACGCAGCGCACGCCCAGAACGATTTCCTCATCGTCGATGGCATAGCCACGCGCTCGAGTGATCTGTAATTCGGTGTGCAAACGACGACGATCGGTGATGGTCAGTGGGGTCAGCGGCGTGAACGTCAGCCCCTTGATGATCTCTTCGCGACTGACTTCATCCATCGCCGCCAGCATCGCCTTGCCCTGCCCTGTGCAATACACCGGTTTACTGCGCCCTAACGCGGCAGCGGAACGCGTGGTGTGCGCGCCGTCGCAACGCTCTAGGGACATCACCTGATTGCCATCGAGTACCGCAAGATAAGACGTCTCGCCGGTCAGATCGCGCAAAGACCGCAGCTCAAAACTGGCCGCCGCCACCAAGTCCGGCATCAGGTAAGCATTGCGCACCAACTCAAGGTAACGAAACCCCAAGCGGTAGACCTTGCGCAGCGGATCGCGACGGATCATCCCGCGCTCCACAAGGCTGGCAATGATTCGGTATAGGGTCGTTCGTGGTAACGCGACCTTGCTCGCCAAATCGCTCTGGCTCAGCCCTTGCGGGGCAGAGCCAATGGCCTCGAGTACATCGATGGCCTTTTCCAGTGCACCGGTGCCGTCTACCGCAGTCATCACAAATTCCCATAGTTTGGAACATCAGCAAGTCCACAGCATAAACCGGGTTTCCTCCTAGTCAATCGCGACTTAGGATCTGTCGATACCAGCCAGCGAATTAGTTTTTTTGTCCCAACTTATGGGAATAAACGCTGAGTTAATCAAGAGCAATGCCTCACACCGGCGCGCGCCAATCAGGAGAATAACAATGACCAAGATCCACCAATACGCTGACGCCTACGACAACGAGGCGAACCGCCATGTGACGGTCAGCGATGAAGTCCTGGCCAAACTCGCGCGTTGCAGCAGCGGCTCGCTGACCACCCAATTGTTCAAGCTGGGCTTCCGCCAACCGGCGCTGGTCGGTCTGCGCGCCATGAGCAAGAACACCAAGCCTTTCGCCGGCCGCGCCTTCACCATGCGCTTTATCCCCGCACGGGAAGACATCGACACCTACGGCACCATGACCACCAAGCCGAACCACGACAACCTGCAATGGCAAGGTGTCGAACAGGTGCAGCCCGGTGATGTGCTGGTCATTGACAGCCAAAATGACCCTCGCGCAGCCTCGGCCGGCAATATCCTGGTGACCCGTTTGCTGGCTCGCGGGGCGCGCGCCATCGTCACGGATGGCGCCCTGCGTGACGGCAGTGAAATAGCGGCATTACCGCTGCCGGCCTACGCTCGGGAAGTCACCGCGACCACCCGCATTTCCTACCATCATGTGGCTGACC
>NZ_JAMFRV010000104.1 GCF_026224925.1 Pseudomonas sp.
CTATGCGCCTGGGCCGGCAGGTCCAGACAGATACCCTGGCTCGGGCCCAGATTACCCAGCGGGTCTTGTATGAAATTACCTATCTAGCCAGTTCCACGCGCGACCGATCAGTGTTTCTCGTGGGCATCCACCAACTCCTCGCCACGTTGATTGATGCGGAAAATTTCTATCTCGCGTTGTACGACCCGCATACCGGCAAGATTGCCTACCCTTATTACGTCGATATCATTGACGTTGACGCCTTAGAGGCCGAGAACTACGAGTTCCTTGACCCTGCGCACCTGTCGATGACCGGGCAAGTATTGACCTCTGGTCAACCTTTATTGATTGATGCATCGGCCATTCGCGCTGCACAGGCCGAAGGGCGTTTTTATTGTGTGGGTGAGCGTCCGGAGTTCTGGATGGGCGCACCGCTGAAAAACGCTTCCGACGAAGTATTCGGCATGTTGGCGATGCAGGTGTATGACGTGTCGCGGGTTTACAGCGCCGAAGACCGAGCGCTGTTTCTGGTGGTCGCGCGCCATGTGGCAATGGCACTGGATCGGCTGCTGCACCGCGCGGACCTCGAAGAGACGGTCATGCGCCGGACACTTGAGCTGTCCGAGCTTAACAGTGCGCTGCGCCAGGAAGTTGTCGAAAGAGAGCGCGCTGAACACTTGCAGAACGTGTTATTCCAGATCGCCGAACTATCGAGCAGGCCCGGCGACATGGCGGAGTTGTTTCAAAGCCTGCACGTCATCGTCGGAGACTTACTGTTTGCCAAGAACTTTTACATTGCACTTTTTGACGAAGCTACTTCAGAGGTCACCTTTCCTTACTACGTCGATGAACAATTAGGAGGGCGTCCATTTGCGCGGCGCCGTCAGCGTGGTTTCACCGAATACGTGATTCGCCAGCGCCGGCCTTGCTTGATTGACGCCGCGGAGGCGATACGCCTGAAGGAGGTCGGTGAAATCGATATATTCAACGACGCAACGCGCTCTCAGTCATGGCTAGGCGTTCCGTTGTTCGAGAGCAGTGTGGTTTGTGGTGTGTTGGTGGTGCAGAGTTACAGCACCCAATTCAGTTACTCACTGCGTGACCAAGAACTGCTGACCTTTGTTTCGCGGCACATCGAAACGGCTTTGTCACGGCGCAGCGCCGCTGACGCTGTACACGCCGCTAATTTGAAGCTCGAAGCCCGGGTTCAGGATCGGACTCGCGAGCTTGACGATGCGAACGCCAAACTAAAGCACGAAAACTCCCATGACGCCTTGACCGGCTTACCCAACCGAACTTACTTGCAGCAGCGTCTGGATTCAGCCTGGAAGCGGTTTGGCAAAGACGGACGGCCATTGGCAGTGATGTTTATCGACCTGGACCGTTTCAAAGTCGTTAACGACAGCCTTGGCCATCATTTTGGCGACCTGCTGCTGTGTGAAGCGGCCAACCGTCTGCGCGGCTGCCTGCGTGATACGGACATGTTGGCTCGACTCGGTGGCGACGAGTTTGCGGTGATGGCCCCCGAGGCACCGCTGGACATAGTGATTGATATCGCCGAGCGAATTCTGGCGGCTTTCGACCTGCCATTCTTCATCACCGGGCATGAAGTGTTTTCATCCTGCAGCATTGGCATTGTCAGCGCGGACGTTCAGTTTCACCACGAACCGGCCGACTTGTTGCGCGACGCTGACATGGCCATGTACCGGGTAAAAAGTGCCGGGCGCGACAGTTATGCAGTGTTCAATCAAGAAGTGCGGCGTGAAGTGTCGGATCAGGTCGAGCGCGAAGGCGCCTTGCGTAATGCCCTCAAACGCACGGACGAACTTTTACCTTACTTCCAACCGATTGTGAGCGTTGAAACCGGGGAGTTGATTGCGCTTGAAGCTCTTGTTCGCTGGCATCAGGCGGATGGTCGCGTGATCCCTCCGGGCGACTTCCTGCCGGACGTCGAAGGCTTGCGTCTAATTGGACGACTCGATTTTTACATGTTAACCAGCATCGCGCAGATCCTTGCGCAGCCTGAGCACAGCAAGTGGCCGCCGGTGCACGTGAACTGCTCAAGCTACAGCATGACCCGTCCTGAATTCGCCAGCGAAGTGCTGTCGTTACTGAAACGGCACGGCGTGGCACCGTCGCGGATTTGCCTGGAACTGACCGAAGGTGCGCTGGTGGCGGAGCCGGCCATTGCTCGGCAGACCATGCAGCAACTGGCTAACAGCGGGATGTCTGTGGTGCTGGATGACTTCGGTGCGGGATTCTCTTCGCTGAGCTATGTGCATCAGTACCGCTTCAGTGGTCTGAAAATCGACAAGTCGTTCATCCTTGAGCTCACCACAAGTCCCCGCAGCCGGGCAATTGTGCGGGCAATTGTGCGGATGGCCGAGTCGCTGGATCTCTCGGTCGTTGCCGAGGGCGTTGAAGACCAGGCAACCCTCGACTTACTGCGTGAAATGGGGGCGGGTCAGGCCCAGGGTTACTACTTCGCCAAACCCATGGCGTTGGAAAAGCTGATCGCGACCGCCGAGACTGGTCAGTCGTGGCGGTTGGCGATGCTGGTTTAATCAGCAAGTTCGGCTCGCTGGCGCGCTGCAGCTATATATAGGAGGGGAATGGGGCTTGGTTTCCTATCGTTTTGCGGTATTTGATAGAAAGCTTGGATTAACCCTTGACGTAACTTTTTCTGGGCCTATAATTCGCACCTCTTCCGGAGCAGATGAAACGGAAACTCCTTGGTAATCAA
>NZ_JAMFRV010000007.1 GCF_026224925.1 Pseudomonas sp.
GATCATCTGAGGGTCGGTGTGCATCGATAAAATCAACACGTTGCTCTGGGGGAACTCCCCGAGTAGCTGCTCCAATGTGTCCAAACCATTGGTGTCCTTCATAGAGATGTCCAGAAGGATAATGTCCGGGCGCAACTGCCGAACCAGGTCGAGGACCTGCGCGCCGTCACTGGCTTCGCCGATCACTGCATAGCCTGGCAGGTCCGCGATCAAGGCACGAACCCCGGCCCTGATCAGCGCGTGATCATCGACCAACAGCAGGTTACACATCATAAGGCCTTGCTTGTGTTAGCGCGTTCGCGAACACCGGGTGCCCACGGGAACAGCGCTTTGATTTGCGTACCTTTGCCAGGGTGGCTATGCACTGTCAGCGTACCGTCTAACAGTGCAGCGCGCTCGGCCATACCGGCCATGCCGCACTGGCCTTGTTGCCCTGGATTTTCAGCCGGCGCAAAGCCGACGCCATCGTCGTCAATCTGCAGTAAAAGCCCTTCCGGCGAGCGCTGTAGCCTTACCAATAGATTCTCTGCCGCCGCGTGACGTAACACATTGGTCACTGCTTCCTGGGTGATTCGAAAGGCAGCCACCGCCATTTCTTCCGGGATGCCGGCGAGGCGTTGATGGCACTCCATACTCCAATGCACCGGCGTATCGACGAGGGTGCGCAGCAAGTGCGCGCGCAAGCTTTCCTCAAGCCCAAGGCTTGCAAGTTGGCGGGGGTTAAGAATGGCGGACACATCGCGAACTTTCGCCAGCGTCTCATCCAGCGTGGTGCACAGTAGGGAAAAATGCTTGCTGAGCTCGGTCGGCATACGTCGTTGCAACCAGTCACTTTGCAACTTGGCGGCGGTGAGCATTTGGCCGATGTCGTCATGCAGCTCGCGGCTGAGCCGGTGGCGCTCGGTTTCCTGAACTTCAAGCATGTGCTCGGCCAGTTCCCGTGGCTGGAAATTGATCGAGTCGCCCGATCTGCGCTGGACGTACCAGACGCCGATGACGGTGGCCAAATTTAGTGCAAGCAGTAACGTCGGTAAGGCCATTGCGTTGAAGTAGACCGCAAGATTGCCGGCGACCGAACTGATACAGAGTAAGGCTGTAAGCCAGCGAGCGTTGTTCTTGCTCAGTGCCCATAGTTTGAATGACTTGATGCTGGCGTACATAGCTGAAAGCGCCATCGATGTTCGCTGCGGATACCCTGATTGGCTGCCATCAGGTCAAGGCTGCCGATATTACCTTAAACCGCTGAATAATTGAGTATTCGACTGCAATTCATATCAGGCTCGCGGGTCTTGGGGGCGATGAATATCGATAGAAACCGAAGCGTCCCTTAGGACGCTTTAGTTATTAATGATGCAACTGTGTGGGCTGTTGCGATTACCAGAGATCAACGAGTTAGTGTCGATGTGCCATCGCGCTGAAGTCCAATTTCAACGAAGTGGACGGCGTTGTGTTCGGCACCAAAGCAGCCAGTTCATCCTCGAGCCCGACCACGGCTGCAAATGAAGACAGCAACTCAAACTGTTCATCGTCGTCAAGGAGCAGCATTCCGGTGTCGGCGTCGATCAGTTCCAGTTGCCAGGCCAGAAGGGTGAAGCAGTTTTTCAGGGCGCGTAGTGCGTCGCCCTGCAAATTGATGTGCGGATACGCCAGGCTTAGCAGGCGATTGATACGCAGGGAAAAGTCGGTTATGCCATTAATAGCAAGACCGTCCGCTTTGTTGGCGAGGCTTAAAAGAGCGCTCAGAAGATATTCAATGGCGTCCTTGTCGTTGGTAAATAATTCCAGATGACTTAGGCATTCGTCTGATTTTGTGAGAAGGGTTTGGGCCTCAAACAAAAAATCAGGAAGCGAATTTTGCTGCTCTGTGCCGTTCAACATGCTTTATCTCCACAGCTCTTGGACAGCGAACGTAAATCTCGCTGGGCGAGTGGCCTCAAGTTAATGTTGAAATCAAACGGAAGTCTGTAGGCCGTTTCCGAATCTCGGTTTTTGACCTCAGAAATATATCCAACCACCTTTCCGTGTGACCTCTTTACCGGGCGTTGAGCGGACTTTTTACCCTCCATGATGGTGGGTCCCCGGAATTGTTCAAGGCAGGCGATAGGCCGGTGTATCTTGCCTGTTCTCGATCGCGAGATAGCCGACAAGAGCCCAACTCCATTGATGCAATGAGAATAGCGTCACATTAATGTCTATTGGATATCGCGAATATCAGGTTGAGCCTGATCGTCACTCAGGGTATCCCCTAGAGAGCAATTTGTCGGTATTCATCTGAGTGCCATGCAGTTTGCAATCAATTTATTTGACTGCAAAGTGAGCAAAACAAGCAGCAGTGATGTTGTTATGATATCAATGTTCTCGCGCCACACTTGCCGCAATTAAGGTCTTGCTGACTTCAGCCGATAAAGCAGGAAGCGCTAGAAAAATTGAATCATTCCAGGAGTCATTAATGGCCGGCATTCTCGACACGGTAGATCAACGCACACAGCTGGTGGGTGAGAACCGCCTGGAAATTCTAATGTTCCGCCTGGCGGGTCGGCAGTTGTTCGCGATCAACGTGTTCAAGGTTCAAGAGGTGCTGCAACTGCCCAAGCTGACGCTCATGCCGCAGCGACATCCTTTCGTCTGTGGGGTCGTCAATCTGCGCGGTCAAACCTTACCGGTGATCGACCTGTCCCAGGCCATTGGCATGCGTCCGCTGATTCCGGGGCCCAACAGCACCATCATTGTTACTGAATACAATCGCTCGGTGCAGGCGTTTCTGGTGGGTGGCGTGGACCGCATCGTCAACATGAATTGGGAAGCGATTTTGCCGCCGCCTGCCAGTGCGGGTCGTCAGCATTACCTAACCGCTATCAGCAAGGTCGACGACCAGTTGGTGGAAATCATCGACGTCGAAAAGGTTCTCGCCGAGATCGTGCCCTACAACGCGAAGGTTTCTCGCGAAAAGCTGTTGGACCCGGTATTGGAATTAGCCCGCGGCCGCGAAGTGCTGCTGGTCGATGACTCGAACGTGGCTTTGTCACAACTGCGCGAAACGCTCTCCCAGCTCGGGGTGAAGATGCATGTTGCCCGCGACGGTCTCAAGGCGTTGAACATGCTCAAAGCTTGGGCGGACACCGGTGAAGTCATGACCGATAAGCTGCTGATGGTCTTCACCGATGCCGAGATGCCGGAAATGGACGGTTACCGGCTGACCACCGAGATCCGCAATGACCCGCGTTTACGCAAGCTGTATGTCGTGCTGCACACCTCTTTGTCCGGCAGTTTCAACGACTCTATGGTGAAAAAGGTCGGTTGCGACAATTTCCTCTCCAAATTTCAGCCGGATAAGTTGGTAGATGTCGTGCGTGAGCGTTTGATGCTTGATCAGGCTTGAGGGGTTGTAGAGCGCAGCGGCAACTCGTATAAGTTGGTTTTTTGGATTCAGGAAAACTGACCATGCTGCGTCTCAGCGCACTTTATCGATTTCCACTCAAGTCCGGTATTGCCGAGCCATTGCGTCAGGCTGAGTTCGACGGGCTTGGGTTGGCCGGGGATCGCCGATGGATGCTGGTAGAGGAGGGCTCCGGGCGCTTCTTTACCCAGCGTGCGATGCCGCAGATGTCGCAGTTGTCGGCGCTGTGGAACGTTGCCGGTGGCTTGACCTTGAGTGCGCCCGGTTTTGAATCCCTTGAGGTAGATGTGCCGGAAAATACCGAGCAATCGCTGCGCGGTGTGACTATTTGGCGTGACACCCTGCGGGTGCCGGACGCTGGCGACGAAGCTGCGCAGTGGCTTAGCGCATTTATGGGGCGGCCTACGCGTATGGTGCATGTTCCGGCCGACCGCGCTCGCTGGTTGCCAAGCGGCTACGGCACTGTCGAAGACAAAGTCGGTTTTGCCGACGGCTTTCCGATATTGCTGATCGGCCAAGCTTCCCTTGATGATTTGTCGGCCAAGGTTGGACGGCCTCTGGAAATGCTGCGCTTTAGACCGAATCTGGTGGTTGAAGGCAGTGAGGCGTTTGCTGAGGACGGCTGGAAACGTATCCGCATCGGTGAGATGGAGTTTCGGCTGCTCAAGGGTTGCTCCCGGTGCATCCTCACCACCATTGATCCCAAGACCGGTGAGCGTTCGGCTGACCGCGAACCCATGACGACCTTAAAGACCTATCGCGAGCGTGACGGCGATGTCTGGTTTGGGCAGAACATTGTCAACGATGGCCCAGGCACCCTTGAAGTCGGAATGCCGGTCACGGTGTTGGAATAAGTTAGCGGCTACAAATCATCAAAAAAGCGCTCATGCCAATCCACCAGTGGTTGTGGGAGATTGAGCTTTTCACCGTAGATGACCGAATAAGACAACACGTTCTGTACGTACTGACGGGTCTCGTCGAATGGGATGCTTTCAACCCAGACATCAAATGCCAAATGGTTTGCGCCTTTCAGCCATTGACGGACGCGCGCGGGCCCTGCGTTGTATGCCGCTGACGCGAGTACGCGGTTGCCGTTGAATTGGCTATGTACCTGGCTGAGATAAGCGGCGCCCAGCTGTATGTTTTTATCCGGGTCCAGCACTTGCTGCGGCGACGCCAGCGGAATGCTGAATTTACGCGCAGTGTCTTTGGCGGTGGCCGGCATCAGTTGCATCAGGCCACTGGCGCCGACGCCGGAGCGGGCGTCGTCCATGAATGCACTTTCCTGGCGGGTAATCGCGAACACCCAGCTTGAATGCAGGCCGCGTACATTGGCTTCGCGTACCAACGTATCGCGGTGCGCCATCGGGAAGCGGATGTCCAGGTCATCCCAGTATTGCGCTTGGCTGATGGTGCGGATGGCCGGGAAATACCAATGCATGTCGTAGGCGAGTTTGGCCTGGGCGACCATTTCATCACGGCTGAACAGGCGGCTGACGTAATACCACTCACGTCGACCGTCGACGACTTCGCCGCGATCATGGAACTCCAGTGCCCGGCGTACACCTGGGGTGTTGCGCACTTTATTGATGATCTGCTGGCTGAGCACCAGTGGACGATTCTTCAGCTGGTACGAGGTCTGGGTGCGATCCGCGGCAAGGAAGCCGTAAAAATCGCGCTCTTTCGAGACGGCTTTATACAGCGCAGGTATCAACGGGCTAGTGGGCTGGGACAGCTCCAGTGAGCGGGCTTGCCAGTAGCGCCAGCGGTTGGTGGTGGCCAAAACCGGTGGTAGTCGACGCGTCAGCTGATAGGCGTCATCCCAGCGGCCCAGTCGCAGCAGCAGGCGCAGGCGCCATTCGGTTACCGTGTCGTCGCGCAAGTCCGGGTCGTATTTGGTCATGACCTCTAGTGCGCGGCCATCGAAACTACGGGCGAGGGTCAGCCCAATCTCCTTGGCGATCGCCACTTGTTCGTCGCGGGAGAAGTGCATGGTCGCTGAATAGCTGTCGAGCATGCTCAGGGCTTTCTGGGGGTCTTGTCTGGCTAAGCGGCGCAGGCCGAGGCCCACCACGTCTGACATGGCCTCATCGGCCGGCAGAAAGCGCGAAGGGTCGTTGAGCATTTCCGGCTTCTGCGCGACGGCGATCAGCAGCCTGCCTTGGGGAGCCAGCGTTACCAAGCTATTGACCAGCGTAGTGGCCAAGCTGTAGTTGCGAGCAGAAGCGGCGAGTTTGGCGCGTTTCCAGCGTTTTTGTTCTGTTAATTGGCCTTCGGCAGCCCATTGTGCGAAGAAACCGTCACATGAATCTGGCAACGTCTTGCTCGTCATCCACAGTTTTTCGGCGCTGGCGTAGCCTTCAGAGCGCAGGTTGTGGCCCAACTGGTATTGGCCGTACAGGCAGTCGAGTTCAACGAAGTTCATCTTGGGGTCGTAGTACTTCACGAACGTCTGCCAGTCGCCTCGATCAACGAGCCAGCGCAGCCAACGCAATTTCATCCAGTTGGCTTGGGGCAGGTCGCCATGCTCTGCGAGAAACTTTTCAATCTCGGCATTGCTGGCGGTCTTGAGGCGGGCGGTCAGCTCGTCATATTCCAGATACGGTTCCAGAGGGTAATCGGCAAGCGCCTGGCTGTAACGCATGTACGGGCCCGTGTCGCCTTTGGCCAATGCGCGTTTTGCTTCATCGTAATATTGACGCTGTTGAGTGATGTCGACCGCCTGAACTGATTGGGCAGCGGTAGCGGAGAGAAGCAGGCAGGACAAAAGACCGAACAAACGACTGCGCATGAGACTTCCGTGCAGATGAATCGAGAAAAGTGTCGCTAGCTTAGCCTTTTGCCTGCTCCGGGTGAAAGCATTGCCGGTCGGTAATGCAACTGAGTCGGTCTCAGCGGATTTCATCAAGCCTCGCGGCGCTACCGCCGGCATCGACGCCCGCTCGATTGTTATTGAATGCCAACATGCAGCGGGTATCTCAGGTAGAATGCGCCCCCAGTTTTTGGAGAAGATCATGACCCTGCTCAAATTCAGCGATGTGTCCCTTGCTTTCGGCGCTATGCCGTTGTTGGACAAGGTGTCCTGGCAGATCGCCCGTGGTGAGCGGGTGTGCATCATCGGCCGCAACGGCACCGGCAAGTCCAGTATGTTAAAGCTGGTCAAAGGCATTCAGAAGCCCGATGAGGGCGCTGTATGGCGCGCGCCAGGCCTGAAAATCGGCGAGCTGCCGCAAGAGTTGCCGGAAGCCGACGGGCGGACCGTGTTCGACGTGGTTGCCGAAGGCCTGGACGGCGTCGGTGCATTGCTTGCCGAATATCACCACCTGAGCCAGAACATCGTCACCGCTGAGGACCTGGACAAGCTGATGCATGTTCAGCAAGACCTCGAAGCCCGTGACGGATGGCGCTTGCAGCAATTGGTCGACAGTACCCTGAGCCGCTTGCAGTTGCCGGCCGACAAAACGCTGGCTGAGCTTTCCGGTGGCTGGCGTCGCCGGGTGCTGTTGGCTCAGGCGCTGGTGTCCGAGCCGGATCTGCTGCTGCTCGACGAGCCGACCAACCACTTGGACATCGGCGCAATTGCTTGGCTCGAAGAGGCTCTGCTGGGCTTCCAGGGCGCGGTTCTGTTCATTACGCACGACCGGGCATTCCTGCAGAACCTGGCCACCCGGATTCTTGAGTTGGACCGCGGCGGCTTGATCGACTGGAACGGCGACTACGCCAGCTTCCTGGTACACAAAGAAGCCCAGCTGGCCGCAGAAGAAACGGCTAACGCGCTGTTCGACAAGCGCCTGGCCCAGGAAGAAGTGTGGATTCGTCAGGGCATCAAAGCCCGCCGCACACGTAACGAAGGCCGTGTTCGCGCCCTGAAAGAGTTGCGAGTAGAGCGTAGCGAACGTCGTGAGCGTACTGGCAAGGCGAACATCCAGCTCGATACCGCCGATAAATCCGGCAAACAGGTCATGGTTCTGGATAACGTCAGCTTTGCTCACCCGGGCGGCCCGTTCCTGATCAAAGATTTCTCCATGGTACTGCAGCGCGAAGACCGTATCGGTCTGCTGGGCGCCAACGGTACCGGCAAGACCACCTTGCTCAAGCTGATGCTCGACAGCTTGCAGCCGAGCAGCGGCACGGTTGAAGTAGGTACGCGTCTGGACGTGGCTTATTTCGACCAGTTGCGTCACCAGCTCGATCTGGAGAAAACCGTTATCGACAACGTGGCCGAAGGTCGCGACTTCATCGATATCGATGGTCAGAGCCGCCACGTACTTAGCTACCTGGGCGACTTCCTGTTCAGCCCGCAACGTGCACGTACCCCGGTGAAAGCATTGTCGGGTGGCGAGCGTGCTCGTTTGTTACTGGCAAAACTGTTCAGCAAGCCAGCCAACCTGTTGGTCCTCGACGAACCCACCAACGACCTGGACGTGGAGACCCTCGAGCTGCTTGAAGAGGTTCTGCTGACGTTTAAAGGCACCGTGTTGATGGTCAGTCACGACCGGGCATTCCTCGACAACGTCGTCACCAGTACGCTGGTGTTCGAAGGCGAAGGCAAGGTGCGTGAATACGTCGGTGGTTATCAGGACTGGCTGCGCCAAGGTGGTTCGCCACGTTTGTTGGGCGTGACCGAGAACAAGTCGGGTAAGGCAGAGTTGGCCAGTGCGGCAGTTGCAGCAGTTGCAGCAGCCCCAGTGGTAGCTCAAGACATGCCGGTTGCCAAGAAAAAGCTCAGCTATAAGCTACAGCGCGAGCTTGAAGCCTTGCCGAAGCAAATCGATGATGTCGAAGCGCAAATGGCGTCGTTGTCGGCTGAGATGGCAGATGCCGGTTTCTACCAGCGTCCTGCCGAGCAGACGGCGGCAGTGATGGCGCAGCTAGAGAACCTACAAGCGCAGCTTGATACCTTGCTGGAACGCTGGGCTGAGCTGGACGCTTAATCCTCTGTAGGAGCGGGCTTGCTCGCGATCCATC
>NZ_JAMFRV010000105.1 GCF_026224925.1 Pseudomonas sp.
AAATCAGGTAATCGGCAGCCCCACGGTCACCATCGATCACTATCGACAGCTAATGCAGCGCATTGCCCAGCGCTGGCACGCCGCCCCGGCGCTGTACGCCTATGACCTGATGAACGAACCCCACGACGACTCTGACGCCCGCTGGCCCGAGATTGCGCAAACGGGTATTGATGCGATTCGTACGGTGGACCCGCATCGGCTGATCATTGTTGAGGGCCGGTCATGGTCCAGCGCCGCCCGCTGGCCGCAATACAACGATGAGTTGCTGGCATTGAAAGATCCGGCCAACAATCTGGTGTTTTCTGCACACCTGTACCTGGACGAAGACGGCGGCGGTGAGTACAAACGACGCAAAGACCCACGCATTGATCCCGACATTGCAGTGAAACGGGTCAAACCCTTTATCGAGTGGTTGCAACTGCATGGCCGTCGTGGGCAAATCGGTGAGATGGGCATTCCCGACGATGACCCGCGCTGGATCGATGCGACCGACCGCTTGCTCGGTTTTCTGCGCCGTTACTGCGTGCCGTTGGCGTACTGGTCAGCCGGCGAGTCGTGGGGCGATTACAAGCTGGCCGTGGAGCCGATAAATGGCCATGATCGTCCACAGTGGCCCATTCTGGCCAAGTACCTCGAAGCCCCGCAGTGCACCGATTACGGCCCCGCCAAGAAGTGAAGCACGCCATAATTTCCTAAAGGAAAATATATTTAATTCAATATGTTATGTTCTTTTTGATAAGGCACATCTCGAGCCAAAACGAAGAGTGCTTCTTGGTTGGTAGCCACCTGTACCCGGGCAAAGTAGACGAAGCTGGCGATGGCCAGCCCCGTCAGTTCGCCGCCATACATGATCGATGTAGAGAGAAAAAAGTTGATGCAGTTAAACCAGAAGTCCAACTGCAATCCGCTCAACAGATCACCTTTGTTGCGGCATTGACGCATGATTCTCCAGTACCCTACGTAGTAAATCAGCGCAATGACCGGCGTGAAAAAACCGAAGCGATAGAACACGCCCAGCAGGCCTACATCGGATAAGTAGAAGTACGAGCTGTAAAGTCGCGCAAAGCCGTTCTGCCATTGCAGCGACAAGGCACCCATGCCGATGTAATAGTTCTGCGCCACCTCACGCAGCACAATGTCGGCGGTGGTGCTGCGCACGCCACCCTCGCTGGTGGCTTCGGCCAACAATGCATTGAATCGCGCGTATTGTTCGCTGAAAAAAACCTCCGGCAAAATGAAGTACGCCGCCAGCAAAATGGCGATCAGGGCGACGCCTACTTTGAGTAATGCACCCCATTGACTGCGAAAGATCCACACGCCAGCCAATACCCAAATCAACATGGTGTTGCGGGTCTGGATAACCAGCCACAAATAAGAGGCAAATAGCAGCAGTAGCAAAACGGTGACCACTGAGAAGTGGCGCTTGAGCCGGTACATCAACATAAAGGCACAAGCGCTGACGTAAGGCGCACCGATGCTGAAGCGATTGGGCCGCAACGGTTCAAGCCCGTAGTCTTTTTCATCGACGGTGAAAGCCACATCGCTGTTCTCAGGAATCACGCCGACGTAGTACAGGTAGCCGACGGCGACACACGCCAGCCCCGAGCATAAAAAGAACCGCTCCAGCTGTTCCTGGGTCGGGCGGGCCTTGATCATTAAATACCAGAGCGGGAAGAACAACAGGTACAGAAAACTGCGGCGCTCTTCGAGCAAACCGAACGTCAGCGGCTGCCCAAATTTGGCGTTGGCCAGCAGCGCCGATAACACCGGCAACAGCAACCCGAAACACACGATCCACACACTGGCCCGTGACTGTTGTGCGCGCTTCCAGACCAACAGCAGGAGCAGCGCGCACACCATAATTACGCCGATAAACAACTCACGCAAATAGGGCAGTCCGGCTGATTTGTTATCGGTCAGAAATAAGCACGCGGAATTCAGAAACAGCACCATGAACAAAAGAGTTCGATAGAAAACAAGTGCTCTGATCACAGCCTCATACCTCCGTGCTGATGCCTCTGTGGAAAGCCCCGGGACAGGTCACATTTAGCTTCGTCAACGCCAGGAAAACGTTAAGCCTTCACTGATGCCTTTGAGGCCATAGCGAATGTTTTTCAGGCTTCGACGGTTTTGCAGCACGGTGATCGACGCCAGCGCCAGCGACGACACAATGCAGCAGGTCATGGAGTGAAACTTACGGTTGTACATAATTGCCGCGCGATTTCGATAGAAGTGAAACAGATGGCTTTTACCCTTGGTGCTGCCGCTGTCCCCGTGGCGCGCAAAACTGCGCCGTGAAACCTGGCAGCCAATGCCCTCGACCGCAGCCCTGCGTTGCCAATCGACTTCTTCGGAGTACATGAAATAACGTTCGTCCATGAGACCCACCCGTTGGATGACCTCACAGGAAACCAACATTGACGCGCCCATCAGATAGTCCGGCTTGGGGAATTCGGCCAGGTGTAGCCGCGAACGGTCCAGGTTTTTACCGATCAATTTGGTCTTGCCCAACCACGGGTACACCGTGCCGCCGCCGACACACTGGACAGTGTTCGGGTTGTCGGCATACACCAGGACCGAGGCGCTGAACCCGCAAAACGGGTCGGAGTGCATCGTTTCCAGCAGCGCGTGGAGAGCGCCTTCTTCCACCGTGACATCGTTGTTCACTATCCAGAAGTAGTCGTAACCAGCCCGGTAGGCGTAATCAATGCCAACATTGTTGCCGCCGGCATAACCGAAATTACCGCTGTTCCTGATCAGGCAGCGTGCGTACTTGCGGTCTTGGTGTTTGATGTCCGCTTGAGTGGTGACCAGTGCCTGTTGCGCGTCGAACCCGGCCATATAGTCGGCCAGCTTCTGGTAATCCTCGGGCTGCGAATCGTTGTCGATAACCACAATGGGAATCGAGCAGCAGGCCTCCAGCGAAGCTATGCACTGTAGCGTTTGCTCCGCGCCGTTCCAGTTGAGAACGATGGCGCACACGTTCTCAGTACTCATGATGGGCGTCTCAACGACGGCAGATGCGGGTCTGCGTTTTTAAGTAGTACCCGGCGCATAGCGGCGCTGAGGTCCTCCTGCATCATCTCGGCGCACATGTCCTGGGCGGTGATCTCCGGGACCCAACCCAGCTTAATCCGTGCTTTGCTGGCATCACCCAGCAACGATTCCACCTCGGCCGGACGGAAATACTGGGGGTCGACACGCACCACCACATCCCCGACTTCTACCGCGGGCGCCAGGTGACCCTCGACCTTCGATACGACGGCGAATTCATCGACGCCTTCACCCTCAAACTGCAGATACACACCCATCGCGGCGGCCGACCAGGTGATGAAGTCGCGAACTGAATACTGTACGCCTGTGGCGATCACGAAATCTTCCGGGTGCTCCTGCTGCAACATCATCCATTGCATGCGCACGTAATCTTTGGCATGCCCCCAGTCGCGCCTGGCGTCCAGGTTGCCCAGCATCAAGCAGGATTGCAGGCCCAGCGCGATATTGGCCAGACCGATAGTGATTTTCCGAGTGACGAAGTTTTCACCACGCCGGGGAGATTCGTGATTGAACAGGATGCCGTTGCACGCATACATGCCATAGGCCTCGCGATAATTAACCGTGATCCAGTAGCCGTAAAGCTTGGCCACCGCGTAGGGCGAGCGCGGATGAAACGGGGTGGACTCGGTCTGCGGCACTTCCTGCACCAGTCCATACAGCTCAGACGTGGACGCCTGATAGAAACGGGTTTTATGCCCAAGCCCCAACTCATGAATAGCCGCCAACAGACGCATCGTGCCCATTGCGTCAATTTCCGCGGTGTATTCTGGCAACTCGAAACTCACCCCGACGTGGGACTGCGCGCCAAGGTTGTAGACCTCATCGGGCTGCACGCGATTCACGATGCGGGTCACACTGGATGCATCGCTGAGGTCTCCGTCGTGCAGAAAAAACCGGTTAGCCAGCTCTGGATCTTGATGCAAGTGATCAATGCGCTGAGTCGTGGAGATTGATACGCGACGCTTGATGCCATGCACCTCGTAGCCTTTGCCCAGCAACAGCTCAGCCAAGTAAGAGCCGTCCTGACCGGTGATGCCCGTGATCAATGCGCGCTTTGTGTCCATATCGGTGATACCTCATCAAGGTACTCAGGGGTTCAGTCGGCGATACCAGTGTTGCCCCTCAATCAGCACAATGACGATCATCGCCAAGTTGATCGCCACGTTGGCAGCGGCAAAAGCCATGACCACCGCCAGCGCCTCTTTGAAGATAAAAGCGCCGGCCAATACCGCTAGAATCCGTAGGCTGGTGCTGACGATTTCGACAATCAAAAAACGTTTTTGCAAAGACAGTGCGGGAACGGCCACCAGGCATGGGCCACCGATAAATCCAGCAAATTCGGAGAGTGCCAGCCAACGCGCATATTCGCCGGCGGGTTGCCATTGGGCGCCGAACGCAACACTAAATAGCCAAGGCCCAGCGATGGCGAGGGTGGCGAAGGGCACCAACCCCGCCAGCGCCATGCCCGCCACCCCGCGCGCCAGCAAGCGGGTTACTGGTTCTTTGGCGTGAATCGCCTGCGTGATGCGCGGGTAGTAAACGCTGCCTACGGCCTTGCCAATAAAATTGCTCGGCATCGCCAGCACTTGCAGGCACAGCGCGAAGAACCCCGCAGGCACCGCCCCAAAAGCGGATGCCAAGACCAGCGTCGGCATGTGCACCGACAATGCGTTGATTAGCACTTGAGGCGCGCGATAGATCGGAAAATCTCGGTAGTCGGCGGCCAGTTGTCGCAGGTTTTTGCGCGGTTCGTCGTCAATCAGGGAGTCACTCGTTGCAGGGCCGGAATCGTGCCGAAGGCGGATCCCGATCAACAACAAAGAGCTGTGTATGATGTAATACAGCGCGCTGGTTACCACCAACACAGGGGCCGATGCCTGGACCAGGCCGGCCAGGCTCCGCGTGGCGTTATAGAGCAACGCATGCAGCGTCGCGCCTCGTGCCGTCAGGCTGAAACGCTGGGTGCGATAAAGCCACTGCTGGGTGATTTCCAGCACGGCAGAACTGAACATGACAACGGGCAACAGCATCAGGTAGGGGATCAGGATGTCGATGCCCATCGCCGTAGCGAACTGCGCGCCGAAGCCATACAACAGCAACGCAGATGTGCCGCAGATAACGGCCGCCACCCGCAGTGACAATCGAATCAACCCCCGTGCGTCGCTGTCGTGCACCGGCAGCACGATCGCCGTGGGGTAGGTGAGCGCACACCATGGAATCAGGATAATGCTCAAGCTCTGAAAGGTACCAACCACCCCGAACGCATCCGGCCCATAGATGCGCATAATCACTGGAATCAGCGCCAAGTTGATGGCTTGCGCGCCCGCGCTACCGGAAATGGTCGTCAGAATATTGCGCACCAGGCGACCCCGGAAAAACTGCTGAAGCGTGGGTCGCCATCCCGTATTGCGGGGTTGTGGCGCGGTGACACTTAATTCGGGGTCTGCCATGCCGTTCTCCGGGCTTGTAGGATTACTGGGTTACCCAGGTACACCATCACCCCTCAATAAATATTGCGTGAGAACAAGGTAAAAGGCGTTTTGATCAGGATTTTGATGTCCAGCCACAGCGACCATTCGTTGATGTAGATCAGGTCTTTTTCGACTCGCTGCTGCATTTTTTCCAGGGTCTCGGTCTCGCCCCGAAAGCCGCTGACCTGCGCCAGGCCGGTGATGCCGGGTTTGATCCGGTGTCGGGCCATGTAGGCTTGAATCTTGTCGCCGTAATACTGGTTGTGCGCGATGGCATGGGGGCGCGGCCCCACCAGCGCCATTTCGCCGCGCAGCACGTTAATCAATTGTGGCAATTCATCTATGGAACTGCGCCGCAAAAAAGCCCCGACGCGGGTAATGCGAGGATCACCCTGGAAGGCCTGCTTCACGTCGACGTCGTTGTGCAGGCGCATGGAGCGAAACTTCCACACCCCAATCACCAAGCCGTTGCAGCCATGGCGGGGCTGTCGGAAAAATACGGGTCCGGGGGACGACAATTTCACTGCAATGGCCACCGCCAGCATCACCGGAAAAAGGATGATCAGCGAGACCAACGCCAGACCACGATCAAATAAAGCCTTGCCCAAAGTTGCCGCCGGATAAGAACTGTTTGGTGTCTCGTTCAGGTAAATGGCGGGGAATTGTTCGATCTGCGAGATCGACGGATTCAGCAGCATCATGCTGCTGAAATCCGGTATCCAGACAACGTCCACGCTCAGGTCCAGCAGCTTCAGGTAGATCGTCTCAATCAGCGCCGCCTTGGCCAGCGGCAGGGCAATGTACACACGCCTGATTTTGTCGCGCAAAACCCGTTCGGGCAGCTCTTGCAAGCCACACAAAATCGGCAACGCAGTGTCGACCTGCACCGCCTCGGCGTCGATCGACACCAAACCCAGCACTGGAATACGCTCACGCAGTTGCTTGGCCAAGGTATACGCCAGCGGGCCAGTGCCGATGATCACGGCGGTACGCTCGAAACCCAGCCAGCGCGAATGCAGGATCATTAAATAGCGCAGCGGCAAATACGTAAACGCCTGCGCCAGAAAACCCAACACCGCGGCCCTGATCAACAATCGATGGTCAAGACCGGGCTCAAATAGAAATATTCGCAACATTCCATACAGCGCAATCATCAGCACTGTCCAGCCAGCCAGTACCCGCAACAGCCCCGAGCCGTATCCGTAGCGCTTGTGGTACACGTGCAAGGCACTGTAGATGGGTACCGAGCTCAGCATGCCAATAACCATGAGTCCGCGATATCCCACAGCGATGTAACCGAACCTATGCCACACCAGGTAGCAGAAGGTCAGGTTCGACAACACTGTGGCGCAAAACCACTGGCTCCAGAACGTCAGGCCGCGTCGATTAACCGAAGGATGTAGGCGTGGAGCTATCATGTTGATCTCCCCTCAGTGATCGCCTTTACCTGTAAGTCTTCGCCCAGGTGCGTGCTAATGGTTTCGTTAAACACTTGATAACGCGGCAAACCCGTGACACCTGTTACTTAGCTATTCACTTCACCCGGCAAGTAGCCGTAATACCCTTGATGGCCATACCGTGCATTGAGCGCTGAGACTTGATTGAGCACCACACCGGTGACGGGCGCCCCGTTACGCAGCAACTCGCCCACACCGCGCTGCACCAGTGGCACAGAAGTGCTGTCGGACTTGACGACGTAGAGCACGGCATCCGCCATTGCGCACAACAGCGCTGCGTCACTGACCGACTGGCTCGCCGGCGAATCAATGATAATTCGGTCGTAACGTTGTTTGGCCCACTCCAAAAACGCTCGGAAGCGCGGCGATGCCAGCAACTCAAGCGGATTGGACGGCACCGCCCCCGCAGGCACCACGTCAATCTCGCCGACCTGCCTGATACAGTCCTCACTGCGAGCATGGCCGCTGATCAAGTCCGCCAAGCCGATTTTGTCGTTACTCAAGCCAAAATTGCGCGCTAGGGTAGGGCGGCGCAGGTCGGCTTCAATCAACAACACCCGATCCAACCTTCCCAGGGCGCAGGCCAGATTGACCGCTATCGCGCTCTTGCCCTCGCCGGGGACGGAAGAGGTGATCACCACGATGCGGCGTCGATCCTCTATATCGTTGAGCATCACGCCGGTCCGTAGGGTTCGAATGGCTTCGTTGAAGGCCGCGTTGTCGTTGCGCTCGAATTGACGAGCAATGCGCGCGCGGTTTTTCTTTTTCAGCAACGGCACCACACCCAGTACCGGCAAGCGCAGTTTTTTCTCAACGTCTTCGCTGGATTTGAAGGTGTTTTTCATAGAGTCGCTTAGCAATTCGAAGGCGCAGCCCAGACCCAACGCCAACAACGCAACAATCGAAAAAATCAACGACTTTCGCGGCGTATTGGGTTGCATCGGTATGACGGCTTCGTCAACAATCCGGGCATTGCTCGACCCGATATCGGCGGTTGCTGTGGTCTCTCGCAAGCGGGTGAGAAACGTGTCATACAGCGAGCGGTTGCTGTCGACATCGCGCTGCAACTCTCGCAGCTTGAACTCTTTGCGTGAAATATCCTGAATCTGCGCCCGACTGCTATTGACCGACGCACGTAACGAGTCCTCGTTAGCTTGCGCCAATTGATAATTGCGTTTTAGCCCCGCCAGCACTTGGTTGACCTGAATGCGCATGCTCGCTTGGGCTGCCGCCAGATCAGAGCGTGCGGCCAGCATTTTCGGATGCCGGTCGCCGTAGCGCCGCGATAACTCGTCAACCTTGGCTTGCGCGCGCGCTTGGTCTGCCTGGAATTGCTGAATGACCGGGTTATTGATCACCGCCGGAATACTCGACAGCTGATCCGAACCCTTGCTGCCCATGGCCAGCACTTGTTGGTACTGGCTCTGCGCGTCGGCCCGCTGACGACGGGCATCGACCATGCTGTCGCTGGTTTTCGACAGCTCGTTGGCGCTGATGGTTACCACACCATCCACGTCCACCAGTCCTTCGGCGTCGCGATAACTTTGCAGTTTATTTTCGGACTGTTGCAACTGGGTGCGCAACTCCACCAGACGCGTGTTCATCCAACGGCTGGCTGTCAATGAGTCGCCTATTTGCGCATCGAGACGGCTGTCCAAATACCCTTGGGCCAGTGCGTTGGCGGCGAGCGCAGCGGTTTCCTTATCTTTTAGCGTTACACCGATGGTCACCAGTTGGCTTTTGCCCACCGACGCGACAGAGGTATGATCCATCAACTCCAGCACGGCACTTTCAAATACTTGGGCTGGGGTCAATGTTTGCTCCTCGCTCCAAGTGGATGGGAACCATTGTGGTTGTAGGCTGGCGATCAGCTCTTTCAGGCGCGGCATGAGGTAGAAGCGTTGGCGCGGGTCGAACTCAGGGTGCTCGGTGAGATTCAATTGACGCACCGCGCGCTCGGCC
>NZ_JAMFRV010000008.1 GCF_026224925.1 Pseudomonas sp.
AGGTCCAGTCGCGCCAGGTCGCCGCTTGCCAGCCAGCCTTGCAACTCTTCACGGCAATAAAAATCGTGGGCCACGTTGCGCTCGCCAAACAACAGCCAGTTACGCGTTTGTCCCTCAGCGATCCGCGCCTTGAGCAAACTGCGCAACCCGGCCAGGCCTGTGCCGTTGCCCAACAAAATCATCGGCACCGGCTCGCTAGGCAGATGAAAACTGCTGTTGCGCCGCAGACGCAAATTGATGGACGACCCCAGCAACGCGTGCTCAGTCAACATTCCAGAACCCAGGCCAAGAGTTCCGTCCGGATGAATCTCCTGCCGGACAATCAATTGCAGGCTGCCGTCTGCCGGAATCGAGGCGATGGAGTACTCCCGTGGCGCGGCACCTTCATGCGGCACTATTTCCACCAGGTCACCCGCCGCCCAGATGCTCTTGGCGGGTGGCATCAGGCTTAACAGGAACACCTTCGATCCGCTGCTGCCAGGGTTTAACAGCTCACGCTCACTCAACGTCCAGCGCTCGAACTCGGGTGCCTGCCACGCCGCTGTCGGCTGGCTACCGGTCAACGTATCGAGTCGTTGCTGCCATTGTTGCAATGCGCCGCTGTCGCCGCTGTCCACTTCAATCGGCGCGAACAGCGCGCTACCGCCGTGCGCCGCCAGCCAGTCATTCAGGCGTTTGGCAAAGCCGCAAAAGTGTTGGTACTGCCGATCACCCAGGGCCAACACCGCATAGTTAAGGTCTGGAAGCGACAACGAGCGACCGAGTAAGGTGCGCTCAAAACCACGGGCGCTGTCCGGCGCCTCACCGTCGCCGAAGGTACTTACGACAAACAGCGCGTTACGGCTCTGACGCAGATCCAGCTCGGTGGTCTGCGCCAAAGACTGCACACGCACCGGCAACCCAGCGGCCTGTAAATGCCCAGCGGTTTTCCACGCCAAGGTTTCGGCGAAACCGCTTTGGCTGGCAAACCCGATCAGCCAGGCAGGCGTTGCGTTGTCGACATTGGCCGCCAGCGCACCCCGGGCCGTCGCAACTTGGCGTTTCTTGCGCCGCCGATCCAGGTACAGCAACCAACCGGTGATGAAAAACAACGGCATCATCAGCGCCGCCAGCGACATAACGATCCGCCCGACGATGCCAAAGTAACTGCCGACGTGCAGTGCGTAATTACTGATCAGTAGCTTGGCCGACAGGCTCTTGTCTGCATAACGAGACTCTGCGCTGACCTTGCCGTTCGCCGGGTCAAGGGTGATTTGGTTCAGCGCCCGTTGATGTTCGGGATTGTGCAGCATGTAATAAACCGTCGCAGGCTGACCCGCCACTGGCGGCAGACGCAGGTTCCAACTGTCGAGCTCTGGGCCTGCAACCCGTTGGATGCTGTCCCACACCGCCACGTAATTCACGGTGGGCAACGGACCTTCTGGTGCGGGCTGCCCACGGCCACCACGGCCACCTTTGCGCATCTCGCCCGAGGGGCCATCACCGAGCAGTCGGTTCATGCCATTGCTGTACCAGTCATAGGACCACATCAGCCCGGTCAAGGCCGAGACCAAATAGAACACCAGGCACCACGTACCGAAAATCGAGTGCAGGTCCCATTTGAAAGCACGGCCTTTCTTCGCCCAGTCCATGGTCAGCCATACGCGCCAGCTAAACAGCTGACGCGGCCAGCGCATGTACAGACCGGACAAACAAAAGAACACCAGGATCAAGGTGCAGGCCCCGGTGAGCTGTTTACCGAATTCACCCAGCACCAAATAACGGTGCATCTGCAAAATGAATTCGAAAAAGTCTTCCCCCACCACATTGGCCTGTAACAGAAGGCCGGTGTAAGGATCGAAATAGTACCGTTCGCCACGACGCTGACCGGGCGGCGGGGTAAACGACACGCGTGCGGCTTTATCTCCCGAGGTATTGACCCATAAGGAAGCCACTGTCTTGCCGGTGCTGGCTTCTAATTGTTGCACCAGTTCGACCGGCTGCAAAATTCCGGTCGCACGCTGCTCGACCTGCAACGCATGCGGATTGAGAACATCCAGCAATTCATCTTGAAACGAGGTGAGCGCTCCGGTAATCCCCATGATCGCCAGAATCAGGCCTGCACTGATACCGAAGAACCAGTGCACTTGAAACAGGGCTTTCTTCAACACCTTATTTACCTCAGCCGACCGTAGCGATGCAGTATGCGGCCTAAACAGAAAGAATTCTCATCCGCATATAGAAAAACCCCACCCGAATAAGTGGGCGGGGTTCTACACGGCGCACCTCAGAAGTGGAAATTCACGCCCATCAGCGCTGTGCGGCCGGCGGCCTGGTTGGCGAAGTGCGAGGCGTACGCTTTGTCGTAATAGGTTTTGTCGGTGAGGTTTTGCAGGTTCAGTTGCAGGTCGACGTTCTTGGTCAGCTGGTAACTGGCCATAGCGTCATACCGTGTGTATGACGGCACGTACACGGTGTTCGCGGTGTCCCCGTAAACATCATCGACGTAAAACGCGCCGCCACCGACCGTAAGTTTCGGCGTCACTTCATAGGTAGTCCAAAGGCTGGCGCTGTTCTTGGGTGTGTTCGGCATTTGGTTGCCAGCAGCCGAGATACCGCCCACGGTGACCGCACCGTTACGTCCGGTCAGGCCCGCGTCAACCAACTCGCTTTTCAAATAGCTGTAGCCCGCGAAAACCTGCCACTTCTCAGTGATCTTGCCGCTGGCCGACAGCTCAACACCGTCAACCCGGGATTCACCAGCGTTTTCATACGTGTTGCTCTGCACCAGAACCCGAGTGTTTTGTTTCTCCGTGCGGAAAATCGCAGCGGTCAATGACAGACGATCGTGGAACACATCCCACTTGGTGCCCAACTCATAGTTCTTGGTGGTTTCCGGCTCCAGGTCGCTTTGTATCGTGCTATTACCTGCCGTCAGTGGGTTGCCATCTGACCCTTCGTTGAGCAAAGCACCCGGCGGCGTTGCCGACGTAGCGTAAGACACATAAACGCTGCCGTTCTGAACCGGCTTCCACACCAGACCTGCCTGCCAGTTCCAGAAGTTACTGTCGTTACTGGTCTTACCGGTAGTGGTGTTGTTCGCCGTAGTGTCGAAGGTGTCGTAGCGTAGACCGAGGTTTACCAGCCATTTTGGGTCCAGCTCGATAGTGTCGAACGCATACAAGGCGCGGGTATCGCCCACCGTGTTAGTACCGGCGTAGTTACGCACTACAGTGCCGGTGAACGCATCGTCCGGATTCGGATTACTTAGCGATGTGCAAGTGCCGCTGGCAACTACGCCCGGACGGCAACCGCCGCCTGCCGGGTTGGCATTCGGGGTAACGGTATAACCAGTGACGGTACTTTCTTCGCGGGTGATTTCCAGGCCTGTGGAGTAATTGTTCTTGAAGCCCAACGCGTGGAACTCGCCAAACAGATCGGTCTGGTTGGTGGTGGTTTCGGTGCTGCTGACTCGGGTGTTGGCGCGGCGCCACACGGTGCCGTATTGGTTGACGTTGTGCTGGCTGTCGTCCGGCTGAGTCAGGACATAATCCTGGCTGGTGCTGCCGTGACGCAGGGTATTTTTGATCGTCATCAAGTCGTTGATGTCATGTTCGATCGAGAAGGTACTGATGTCGGCCCGGGTCTTGCGGAAGTCCCGGTCCTTCAAACCGTAGAAGTTGTTGCTGTCGCCGCCATCGTTTGGCTTGTCGTGCACGTGCGTCGCGGTGGCCGAGGCTGAGCTGTAGCCATACGGAATGCCAGAGTCGGGCAGGTCGTTACTTTCCAGGTGATAGTAATTGACGTTGACCCGCGTAGACGTGCCCAGGCCGAAGGTTACAGACGGCGCTACGCCCCAGCGGTCATAGTTGATAGCGTCGCGACCCGCCACGTTCTGCTCATGGCTCATCAGGTTCAAGCGGAACGCTGCGGTGTCAGTAAATTTGCGGTTTACGTCCAGCGTGTAGCGTCGAGTCTGGTCGGAGCCGTAGGTGAAGCCGCCGTTAAGAAAGTCGTTTTCTTGCGGTGCTTTGCTGACGATATTCAGGCTACCGCCAGCGGAACCGCGACCGCCGAATGCGGAGTTGGGGCCTTTGCTGACCTCAATCGATTCAATGTCGAAAATTTCCCGGGTCTGCGAACCGGTATCACGCACGCCATCCAGGTAGGTGTCGCCCTGGGCGTCGAAGCCGCGAATAAACGGGCGATCACCCTGTGGGTTGCCGCCCTCGCCGGCACCAAAGGTAATGCCGGGCACGGTGCGCAAAGCATCCTGCAGCGAGGTCGCGCCGGTGTCCTTCAACACTTGCTGGGGCACCACTGTAACCGAACGCGGCGTGTCCACCAGCGGCGCGGTGTATTTGGGCGAAGAGGCCTTCTCTACTTGGTAGGAAGTTTGCGCTTGGCTTTCCCCCGTAATGCTCGTCGCATCAAGGGAAATTGCAGGGTCGCGAGCCGTGTCGTTAGCCCCCTCAACAGCCTGCGCTAGTTGCGCGGCGGAGAACGCTGTCATGGCAACGCCAATCGCAGAAGCAACTAGACGGGGTGACTGGGCCGAGGGTTGCACGTGGTGTCGCGACATGGGTGGATTCCTTCCCCAAAGAATTTAGGCCGCGAAATATAGATGAAATAATTCTTTGTCGCAATTGCGATAAATTATTGTTTGAGAACTTGTACTAGTTTCCGTTAGATGATGCATTCAATATTCAAAAGAGCGTTTACATTGCCAATGAGAATAACTATCATCGGTGATTTATTCTCAGAGGCGCCCCAGCATGCTCCTACACATCCCCGGTTTGTTCTCCCGCGAGGAGGTTGTGCGTATCCGCGTGGCACTGGAGCAAGCGGAGTGGGCCGATGGCAAAATCACGGCGGGGTTTCAGTCGGCGAAAGCCAAACATAACCTGCAACTGTCCGAAGGCCACCCGCTGGCTGTGGAAGTCGGGACCGCTTTGGTCGAGCGGTTATGGGCTAATCCGCTGTTCATGTCGGCGGCCCTTCCGCGCAAGATATTTCCGCCGCTGCTTAACTGCTACACCACTGGCAGCAGCTTCGATTTTCATATTGATAACGCAGTACGCCAGGCCAGGGGCAATCCAGAACGGGTGCGCACTGATTTATCTTCGACCGTGTTTTTCAGCGACCCTGATGAATACGACGGCGGCGAGTTGGAGATTCAAGACACGTTCGGCACGCGCAGCATCAAACTCCCCGCTGGCGACATGCTGTTGTATCCGAGTACCAGCCTGCACAAAGTCAATGCGGTGACACGTGGCGCACGCTATGCCTCGTTTTTCTGGACTCAGAGCCTGGTTCGCGAAGACAGCCAGCGTGCCCTGTTGTTTGAGATGGACAGCGCCTTGCAGCAGTTGACCCAAGACGTGCCCAACCACCCTTCGTTGATTCAACTGACCGGCACGTATCACAACCTGCTGCGTCGCTGGGTCGAGGTTTAAGTCCGTGACCTATGCCCTGCGACGCAAAGAGACACTCAATGGCGAGCAACTGAGCGCCATGTTGGCGGAAAACCCGTCGCGTGCCGCTCAAGCGATTCTCAGTGCGGCGAAGGCGCGCTTTGTTGATGCGCAGGCCTTACTCGGGCAAATACTGCTAGACGGCACCGGCATTCAGAAGGACCCAGCGTTGGCCGTGGTCTGGTTTAAGATTGCCGCGAAAAATGGCCATGTCATGGCGCACAACATGCTCGGGCGCTGTTACGAACAGGGTTGGGGTTGCGAGGTCGATTGGGCAAAGGCCGCCCGTTATTATCAGAAAGCATCCGAGGCAGGATTGGATTGGGGTTTGTATAACGTTGCGAACCTATTGGCTACCGGGCGTGGAGTCACTGTGGATCAGGTTCAAGCGCTGGAGTGTTACCGCAAGGCCGCACACATGGGCCATGCAAAGTCCATGAACCTGCTGGGGCGTTATCTGGAAGAAGGTCGCTACTGTGAGGCCGACATACCTACGGCTCACGAGTGGTACAAGCGCTCCGCGGAAGCAGGTGATTTTCGCGGGCAATTTAGCTACGCAACGGTGCTTGCGGAGCAAAACCTGATTCCTGATGCACTGACATGGTTGGGCTACGCGTTGATGGGCGGAAATTTGAATTTTCTGCGTGTCAGCCGCCAGCATCTTCTTTATGCCACACATTCCGAAATACGTGCCATGGCTTTTAGTTATCACCAACGGGCGGCAGAACTGGGAAACGAGTCCGATCGGAGCGCATACGCATTGATTCAATCCCACGCGAAAGCCGGCGCATCATAAGTATGAAGAACCGTATTAATAAGTAGATACAATTCCTACTTTCTACGACATCCAACATATAGCGCCGCGATAGACAAAGCCCTACAAAATTTTCGTACTTTCCTACAGCCTTCGCCCGCTTTTCACTTTTGACACTTCAAACCAAAAACCTCTAGCCTGTCAGCAAGTGCATAACTTGCAGTGTCGCACTTACCCCGTCAAACAAAGCGCCAGGAAGGCGTTAACGCTTAAGCAAAGGAATGAATACCATGACTAACATTGTTACTGACAATAACGTCATTGACACCGCTGCTGGTGCCTATGACGCGTACATCAAAGCATCCTTAGGGAAGGATCCGGAAAGTACCCGAGCCAAGGGTATCGTGCTAACTAAAGACGAAATTATTTCCATTCGAAAGTATGTCTATGCGGCATTGAAACTACCTGATTCCATTGTCGACGTGAAGGCTTATCTCGGCTACAACGGTGGAGCGGGCATTGGAAACGAACCCATTGACTTCCAAAGAAGTTTTTTCATCATTAAAACCCACGCAGAAAGCTGGGACCCTCTTTATCGTGACATCCGAAATGTTACCACCGAGCTAAAACTCTTCGGGGCAAACATGGTCATTTATGGTGACCAGATGAAAACAGTACTGTCGCAAATCAAAGGCGACAAAACTCTAAAGGCCCTCGGCATTGAAACCTATGAAGATTTGGCAGCCGTAAAGTTAAAAATGGGTAACGCCTTTCCTGGCATTGAGCTTGACGAAAATGATCTAGAAACAGCCGCTAGTTTCGGCGACCACATCGATATTATGCTGAAAGGCGTGACGGCACAATCCAACAGTGCGCAGGGCATCAACGACAAATTAAGCAGCTTCGCAAACGATCTCGCCAACAAAGTGCAATCGCAAATAAACACCCGATTGTCAGCCATCGATACCAGTTCGCTACCTCAAGAGATTACAGCGCTGAACACTAAGGTTGAAGAGCGAGCAGTTTCCATTGATGAAAAGACCAAAGAATATAAATCAGCCGTGGAAAAATCAATAGGTTCCGCCGCCGGATTAAATCCATTCGGTCTCGCAATGGCCATCTATATTGGCGTTGAAGCAGAAAAGATTCGCAAGGAAAGGAACGCTCTAAAAAACTTACAAGAAATAGATATCGCATTATTAAAAGAAAAAAATTCGATCCTCGGAAGGCTCGCATTGGTTAAGTTAGACATGCAAAATCTTAACATGTTGGTCATCAATGCTGATCACGCCACTAAAAATCTAGTCGCCGTGTGGGACTCAATTACGACCTACACGAAGTACTCAAAAGATGCAGCCGCTGATATCACTGATGCGATGAAAGCACGAATGTTTGTCACCCATTTCAGTTTAGTCGTGGCGCCCTGGAAGCTGATGAGTAATGACGTGGCAGATCTGCTGCAAGTTTTCATTGAAGCAGACAACGAATTTAACAACCTTCCTACTTCGAATTAATAGTGAGTCCAACAACATGACAACAAGAACTGCAGTAGACAATGAAACCGTAGACTTTGACACCCCAAACCTGGACCTTATGAACAGCAGCATAAAAACTATGCTGCATGCGTCGGCAAGCGCCGATGTTGCTTTCAGTAAGACGGAATACCTGCCAGACCTGCACGCCAAGTCCAGCAAATGGTTCGGCAACGCAACAGAAAGCCGTGCCACACTTGGCAAAGCGTGTCGAACCATCCGCGTTAAGTTTGAGCTAAGCATCGATCAGTTTCGTATGTGGAACGATCAGCTTGCCGAAAGTACTGAGCCGACAGAGCTAGAGGAAGTGTATGCTGAACTGGAAAAAATTCATGCTGGCGCCTTAGCAGTAGTCAACACGGAGGCCAAGCATTTGGCAGCAGCGTTGAGTAATATTGATCAAACCTTCGATCCGTCTCAGACAAAGTCGTACTTGATTGGTCTGGATAAGGACACAGAGACATTTGTTGCCGGCATCGACAAACTCAAGAAAGAACAAGCCACGTTAACTGACCAGCGCAAAGTTATGACTGACGCTATTGAGGCTCTTGAGTCAACGGGCCTGATCGACACTGCGCAAAATACCCTCCTGACCGCGGAAAAAGTTGTTGCCATGGGTATACTGCCACCACAAGCAGTGCTGGTAGAGATGGCCCTTGAACAAATGAAAAAAACGTTAGAGGACGCTAAAGCCACCTTGAACTTTTTTTCCCTTATTACGGCGAGAGACAAGATCCGTGAACACATCGAGGCTAAAGCTATCGCAATCTCTTTATTAGAGAAAGACCATTCATTGGTCTCGCAACGAGTAATATTGATCAATGCGATTCATGAGCTTGATGAACAGCAAAAAATCCTGGCAACAGAATTTAAAAAAGTGGTCACTTCGGTGAGTGCATTCTTGACGCTTAACAAAGCTGACTTAAAGGACGAAGAGAATGGCACAGCCGACTTTATTAGTAACGCATCGAAGCTGATGGGTTATCTGGCTCCCATTGCCTGACCCATACGAAGAAACGGCAACTTAAAAATATTTAACAGCTGGAGGATAACTTCTCCGAATTACCTTCGGCTGTCCGACTGAAAATTTTCACGTTGAGATACCTAATGAACACCACTTCAGCCTATCAAGAAATGTTTAAAACATTTGGGAGTTATAAAGCATTTTTACAAAATCTCCCTCAGCAGGTTGAATCCGTCATCAGGGATCTGAAACTATCTTCAATCGCTGAATTCAATCAATACCTAGAGCCAGCTCTACTTAATATCATGCCAACGGCGAATAATCGACTGAATACCTGGCGGGTTGAGCTAGATCGAACGAGGGCGAGACATGATGGAGTCATTCTTTTTATTAACGACCTGATCATGTTATCTGAACAGCTTACTGCTGCCACAGCGACAATGACAAGGGGCCAGACCAAATTACCGCTCTACGATTTAGATCTTCGACTGCCTTCATTTACACTGGCAACCTTACACGTTATTAATGCGGGGCCTATCGATGCGATGGTAGAACAAATAAAGCGTGAAATCAACAATCTATGTAATGAATTTTCTAACAGAACATTCTACTTATCAAGCGTTACGGTTAGCATCCCCCTGATTATGCCACGCATCATTGATTTTATGGAGGGAGCGATTAGGCTCTATACCGAACATAAAAATATTGATTTAAGCGCACCTCACAATGACACGGCTTTAGCATCGACGATCGAGGCCGCAACCAAAATAGAGATAAGCTATAAAGCAACTCATTCGACTGCAGCTGACGTGCGATCTTACTGTGCTTTAATCGACGAGTTGTTATATAGGACTCAAAAAATTGTCGTTCGAATTTTTGCAAACCGCATACGTATTGATGAGTTTGAGACCATGCTAACCCAAATCGTATTAATCCTGAAGGAAGTGAAATGCGAACTTCAGCAAGTCTGAAATCAGCAGCCGGCTCCGGAAAAATGGCTACCAAACATAAAAAGGGCCCTTAAGGGCCCTTCGCTATTGCATCAGCAATCAGACGTAAAAAGACTTCAGCGGCGGGAAGCCATTAAATTCCACTGCGCTGTAACTTGTGGTGTAAGCACCCGTAGACAACCAGTACAAACGGTCACCAATGGCCAGGTTCAGTGGCAAACCATACTTGTAGTTCTCGTACATGATGTCGGCGCTATCGCAAGTAGGACCGGCGATAACCACTTCTTCCATTTCGCCTTTCTTCTCGGTCCAGATCGGAAACTTGATCGCTTCGTCCATGGTTTCGATCAGGCCGGAGAATTTGCCCACATCCGTATACACCCATCGTTCAACGGCGGTACGCGACTTGCGCGCTACCAGCACCACTTCGCTGACCAGAATGCCGGCGTTGGCGATCAACGAACGGCCCGGTTCCAGGATGATTTCTGGCAGGTCGTCGCCGAAGTCTTCCTTAAGGAAGCGAATGATTTCTTCTGCGTAGGTTTCCAGGCTGTTAGTGCGGGTGATGTAGTTGGCCGGGAAGCCGCCGCCCATGTTAATCAGCTTGAGAACAATGCCGTCTTCTTCTTTCAGGCGCTCGAAGATCACTTTGACCTTGGCAATCGCCGCATCCCACACGCTGATGTCGCGCTGTTGCGAGCCTACGTGGAACGAGATGCCGTAGGGCACCAGACCCAATTCGCGAGCAAGAATCAGCAGGTCCATGGCCATGTCGGTCTGGCAGCCGAATTTACGCGACAACGGCCAATCGGCAGTGGTCGAGCCTTCGGTGAGGATACGCACGTAAACCTTCGAGCCCGGCGCGGCCTTGGCAATGTTGCGCAGGTCAGCTTCCGAGTCGGTGGCAAACAACCGCACGCCCTTCTCGTAGAAGTAGCGAATGTCTTTGGACTTCTTGATGGTGTTGCCGTAGCTCATACGATCAGGTGTTACACCCTCACCCATGACTTTATCCAGCTCATAGATCGAAGCGATATCGAAACTTGAGCCTTTGTCCTTGAGCAGATTGATGATTTCAACTGCTGGGTTGGCTTTGACGGCGTAGTAAATCTTGGCGAAATCGAAGCCTGCGCGCAGGTCATCGTAGGCCTTGCTGATCATCGCAGTGTCGATGACCACGAATGGGGTTTCATGCTGATCGGCAAACGCCTTCATTTTGTTGAAGGTGGTGAGCTCAAAATAGTCTTCGACTTTGATCATGCTGGATCTCCTACTGGCAAACTGGATTGATCAATGGGTGCAAATGAACGTCCTCCGTGTGTATCCCCACTTTGGTTCGCCTACTTCCCAAGGCCATCGCCGAAAGCAAAAAGGCCATGAGAAAAAGCGCTTCCCTTGGCCTTGCTGTCTCGTCGTCAGTACTTGAGCCGGATGGATCGTTTCCAGCATGGACGTTCGGCGCGAACTTTAGGACTTGAGAGCGCTGATATCAACAAAAAATGTCGCGTTTTTGCACACGTCCGTCGCGAGTGGTTCGTCATTGACCTATGTAACCGACCTGTGTGACAGGTTGATGTTCCCGGACGGCGCATTTTCGTTGATATCGCACCGAGCCTTTCGCGAATGAATTCGCTCCCACAGAGGAACGCGCTGTACCTGTGGGAGCGAATTCATTCGCGAAGGTTTCAGATCAAACCACCGCCGCCTGCTCCGCCAGCTCAGCCGGCGAAACAATGCTGGTCTTGCCACCCCGCGACTTACCGGAACTCAAGTACTCAGCGATCGACTCTTGAGTCACCTCACCCAAGAACACATTCTCAGCATCCAGTACTGGCAACCATGAGCGATTGAATTCGTACATGCGCGACAGCAGAATCCGCAAATGCTCGTCGAACGCTGCGGTGGCGTTGAACTCGCGCAAGAACTGCGCACACGTGCCAGTTTGACGGTGCAGGTCGCGACGGCGCACGTAACCCAGGCCTTTATTATCGGCGTCGGTCACTACCACGTAACGGCGGTCGAGTTCGTCCATCAGTTCCAGCGCTTCGGCTACCGAGGTTTCCGGGCTGACTGACGGCGCGTTGTCGGCCGCGTCTTCAGCTTTAACCAACAACAAGCGTTTCAGGGTGCTGTCCTGGCCGACAAAGCTTTTCACGAAATCGTCAGCCGGGTGCGCCAGCAAGGTGTCTGGGTGATCGATCTGGATCAGCTTGCCACCGCGGAAGATCGCAATTTTGTCGCCAAGTTTGATCGCTTCATCGATGTCGTGGCTAACCATGATCACGGTCTTGTTCAGCGCCCGTTGCATCTCGAAGAACTCGTTCTGGATCGACTCACGGTTGATCGGATCGACTGCGCCGAACGGCTCATCCATCAATAACAACGGCGCGTCAGCGGCCAAGGCCCGAATCACACCGATGCGCTGTTGCTGACCACCGGACAATTCACGCGGGTAGCGGCTCAGGTACTGCTTGGGCTCAAGCTTGACCATGCTCATCAGTTCGATGGCGCGGTCACGGCATTTCTGCTTATCCCAACCCAGCAGGCGCGGAACGATGGTGATGTTTTCTTCGATGGTCATGTTCGGGAACAGACCGATCTGTTGAATCACGTAGCCGATGTTGCGACGCAAGGTCACTTCATCCAGGCCGCTGGTGTCTTCGCCGTTGATCAGCACTTTGCCGGAGGTCGGCATGATCAAGCGATTGATCATTTTTAGCGTGGTGCTCTTACCGCAACCTGACGGCCCGAGGAACACACAGATTTCGCCCTCGTTGACCGTAAGGCTTACCGAATTAACGGCGGTGACGTCTTTGCCGTTGGTGTGAAAAGTCTTGGTCAGGTTCTGTAGCTCGATCATTTGCTTGGGACTGTTCATTTCAGTAATCCTTTTGGAGTCAGCGTGCGTTGCAGCCATTGCAGAAGCAGGTCGGCAAAGATGGCCAGAAGACTGACCAGCACTGCGCCGACGATCAGCATCGACATATCGCTGCGGCTGATTGAAGCAAGAATAAGTACACCCAGACCGCCGGCGCCGATGGTGGCGGCGATGGTCATCACACCGATATTCATCACCACGGCGGTGCGCACACCGGCGAGGATCACCGGCACGGCAATCGGCAGTTCGACCATGCGCAGGCGCTGGCTGAAGGTCATTCCGATGCCTCTGGCGGCTTCGCGAATGCCCGGTTCGACGCCAGTTAGCGCTAAATAAGTGTTACGCATGATCGGAAGCAGCGAGTACAGAAATACGGCGGTAATTGCGGGCATCGGGCCAAGACCCTGACCGAACTTGGAATAGAACGGCAGCAGCAGGCCGAACAGTGCAATCGACGGCACCGTCAGCAGCACCGTGGCACCGGCTTGCAGCGGACCGGCCAGCGTCGGGAAGCGCGTCATCAATATGCCCAGTGGCACGCCAACCACAATCGCCAAGGTGACCGCGATCCCTACCAACGTAATGTGCTGCCAAGTGAGGTGCAGGATCAGCGGCCAATCCAGATGGGAGAAGGTATTCAAGATGTTCATGTCTTCTCCTTGATCAGTTGAGTGGGTGTTCGCGCAGGAAATCTGCGGCGACGATGGAAGGGCTGTCGTGGTCGACATCAACCCGCGCGTTCAACGTACGCATGGTGTCGTCACCCAACAGTTCGGCCAGCGGCTTGAGCTGAGCCGCAATGTCCGGGTGGGCGTCGAGGTAGTCCTTGCGGATCACCGGAGCCGCCGTGTAGTCCGGGAAGTAATGCTTGTCGTCGGTCAGCAACTTGAGATGGAAGGCGTTCAAACGACCGTCGGTGGTGTACACCAACCCCGCAAACACTTGGCCGTTACGCAGCGCGGTGTAGACCAGCCCGGCGTCCATCTGGCGGATGTTCTCGCGAGTCAGGTTCATGTCGTAGTCCTTGACCATGCCGATCAAACCGTCGGAACGGTTAGCGAACTCGGTGTCCAGCGCGACGATGTGCTTTTCCTTGGCTTCGTCCTTCAAGACCGTGGCCAGGTCACTCATGGTGTTGACCTGCGGGTACTGATCGGCGATTTTTTGCGGCAGTGCCAGCGCATAGGTGTTGCTGAACCTAGACGGTGCCAGCCAGACCAGACCCTTCTTCAGGTCCAGCTCTTTAACCCGCGCATAGGTCTGTGCGCTGTCGAGCTTTTCATCGACGTGGTTGTAGGCCACCAGTGACACACCGGTGTATTCCCACATCAAGTCCAATTGACCGCTTTCCTGTGCGCTGCGTGCCAGGTTACTGCCCAGCCCGCCCGTCACCTGCACGTCGTAGCCTTTGGTTCTGAGGTATTGCGCGGTGATTTCCGCGAGGATCGTTTGCTCGGTAAATACCCGGGCACCGAGGCGAATTACCGGTTTTTCAGCGGCGTTGGCAAAACCCGAGAGCAGCAAGGCAAAGCCTATGAATAAGCATAATTTTTTCATTGGTTTTCCTTTCTCTCAGCGGGACAGACCGCGTTCCAGCCAGATGCGGCTCGACAATGTCACCACGCCATCGAGCAGCAGCGCGAGCAAAGCGGTACAGGCAGCACCGAGCAGCAATTGAGGCTGGTTGTTCAGGGCAATGCCGGGGAAAATCAGGCTGCCCAAACTGTTCGCGCCAATCAGGAATGCCAGCGGTGCGGTACCGACGTTGATCGCCAGTGCAACGCGTACGCCACCGATAATGATCGGTACGGCATTGGGCAGCTCAACCCGCTGCAGCACTTGGCGCGGCGTCATGCCGATGCCAACGGCAGCTTCTTTAAGAGAACCTTGAACGTTTTTCAGGCCTTCATAAGTGTTGCGCACAATGGGCAGCAACGAGGCGAGGAACAGCGCGAAGATAGCCGGCCCGCTGCCGATCCCGAGAATCCCGAGGGCAATGGCGAGTACGGCGAGGGGCGGAACGGTGTTGCCGATGTTAAATATCTGCATGAAGCGTTCAGCGCGGCCAACCATGCTCGGTCGGCTGAGGACAATACCGGCGGGAATACCGACCACCAGGGCTGCCAACATTGAAACCACGACCAAAATCAAATGCGCTTGCAGGTAAAACAACAGGTCATCTTGGTACTTCAGGATGGTACTGATGCCGATCCAGTGGATCAGCAGGGCCAGAAGCGCAATAACAACTGCACCTCCCAATAGCCCCTTGCCATAGCGATTAGCCACAGGCGGACTCCTTTTTTCCGTCGGCGAACGCGTTGCCATAGCTGGTCATTTCTGACAGCCCTGATAGCCGCAATAACGTTCGCGAAGAGCAGCGGGTGGGTCGCCGGTAAGGGGTTAACCTCGGCGAAAACACTAGCCATTAGCGTAGCTTCGTCAAGCTAACGTGTTGATTTATCAGCCTCTGTTACTGGCTGTATCAGAGGAGTGGACGTCTCTACGTGCTAAAAGGTTCCCATAAAAGATAGTAATTGGCCACCCTGCATCGACTGAACGGTTCGGTTATTGCCTTCACTTGCGCTATAATCTGCGCCCTTTTTTTCATCACCTGCCAGGCGATTTCCCATGACCAAACAGGCCGCCGAAGTCGCGAAACGCCGCACTTTCGCCATCATTTCCCACCCGGATGCGGGTAAAACCACCATCACGGAAAAACTGCTGTTGATGGGTAAGGCGATTGCCATCGCGGGCACGGTGAAATCACGTAAGTCCGACCGCCATGCGACGTCCGACTGGATGGAGATGGAGAAGCAACGCGGCATTTCCATCACCACTTCGGTCATGCAGTTTCCGTATCGCGATCACATGATCAACCTGCTCGACACCCCGGGCCACGAAGACTTCTCCGAAGATACCTACCGTACGCTGACTGCGGTCGACTCGGCGCTGATGGTGCTCGACGGCGGTAAGGGTGTTGAGCCACGGACTATCGCCCTGATGGACGTTTGCCGGTTGCGCGACACGCCGATCGTCAGCTTCATCAACAAGCTCGACCGTGACATCCGCGACCCCATCGAGCTGCTGGACGAGATCGAAGCGGTCCTGAAGATCAAGGCGGCACCGATCACCTGGCCGATTGGTTGCTATCGCGATTTCAAGGGTGTGTATCACCTGGCCGACGACTACATCATTGTGTACACCGCCGGTCACGGCCATGAGCGCACTGACGTCAAAATCATTGAAAAGCTCGATTCCGACGAAGCCCGCGCCCACTTGGGTGACGAGTACCACCGCTTCTGCGATCAGCTGGAATTGGTGCAGGGCGCTTGTCACGAATTCAATCAACAAGAATTCCTCGACGGCAAACTGACACCGGTGTTCTTCGGTACTGCCTTGGGTAACTTCGGCGTCGATCACGTGCTTGATGCGGTCGTGAACTGGGCGCCACAACCGTTGGCCCGTGTCGCCAACGAACGGACCGTGGAGCCTAACGAAGAGAAGTTCAGCGGCTTCATCTTCAAGATTCAAGCAAACATGGACCCTAAGCACCGCGACCGGATCGCGTTTATGCGCGTCTGTTCTGGCCGCTATGACAAGGGCATGAAAATGCGCCATGTTCGCTTGGGCAAAGAAGTGCGGATCGGCGATGCACTGACGTTCTTTTCCTCCGAGCGTGAGCAACTGGAAGAAGCCTTTGCCGGCGACATCATTGGCTTGCACAACCACGGCACGATCCAGATTGGCGACACCTTCACCGAGGGCGAGAACCTTGGCTTCACCGGTATCCCGCACTTCGCCCCGGAACTGTTCCGCCGCGTACGCCTGAAAGATCCGCTGAAGTCCAAACAATTGCGCCAAGGCTTACAGCAGTTGGCCGAAGAAGGCGCCACTCAGGTGTTCTTCCCGACCCGCAGCAACGACATCATTCTCGGCGCCGTGGGTGTGCTGCAGTTCGATGTGGTCGCGAGCCGCTTGAAGGAAGAATACAAAGTCGAATGCGCTTACGAGCCGATTACCGTGTGGTCAGCCCGTTGGATCGATTGCAGCGATAAGAAGAAGCTGGAAGAGTTTCAAATCAAGGCCGTAGAAAACCTCGCTGTCGATGGCGGTGGTCACTTGACCTACCTGGCACCGACCCGCGTTAACCTGGCATTGATGGAAGAACGCTGGCCCGACGTGAAATTCCGCGCTACGCGTGAGCATCACTAACTGAGGATCAGGTTCATCTGTGGGACCGAATTCATTCGGGAAACGAGCAACGCGGTGTATCTGATAGACCGAGTCGCTGCATATCGCGAATGAATTCGCTCCCACAGGGATTCCGATTCTGTGGGACTGAACTCATTCGGGAAAAGCTGCACCCAGGTTCAGATCATCTCATTAACGATCCAGTCAATCACCGACGTGCGTTTTGGTATCCAGCCCAGCAACTCTCGGGCGTTTTTGCCGCGCACTCGGCTGTTTGAGCCCAGGCCGTAATTGGCCATCTCATAACCCCATTCGGCTTCAGCATCCTGTAGCGGCCAATCCTGCGCAGGGCCCAAGCCCAATGCCTGAGCAATCGCATTGCTCATGTCTACAAACGCAGCCTCCCCGCTTTCTACGAAGTAAAACGTACCGGCCGGATTTTTCTCCAGCGCCAGTGCGTACAACTCGACAACGTCTTCAATGTGCACGTTGGACCAGATGTTTTGCCCCGGTCCCACGTGACGAACGATTCCGCTTTTTTGTGCCTGCTTGAGCAAGCGCGGCAATTGCACGCTGTCGCGCTTGACCCCCAGGCTGTGGCCGTAAATCAGGGTGTTGCAGATCACTGCCGAACGCACACCCTGCGCGGCTGAATCCAGCACCAGATTATCGATGGCGACGCGTGCGGCTTTATCCGCAGTCGGTTCTGGCAATTGACCTTCAACATAAATCACATCGCTGAACTTACCGCCGGACGCATCGCCGACGATGCTTGAACCGCTGGTGTGCAGAAAGGGTTTGTTTGAACCTTTAAGGCCGGCAATCAACGCCTCTACAGCGCCGCGATGATCACTGCTGGCAGCGTTGATCACGCCGTCGGCTTTGCTCGCCTGCTCGGTCAATAAAGCGCTGTCGTCCAGCGTGCCAATCACCGGGGTAATGCCCAGCGCAGTCATCTCTGCGGCCTGCTCGGCACTGCGCACCAAGCCGGTAACCTGATGACCTTTTTTGATCAGGCCAGTGGCAATAGAACCACCAATGAAACCTGCGGAGCCGGTAATGAAGATGTTCATGGGATAACTCCTGAAGGGTTCAAAGAATCTGAACCCAGTATTGAGAAGTTATCACCCATGAAAAATAGCGGTTGGACCAAATGAGTGTTGCGCCTAGGTCACGAATGGTCGGTTATTGCAGCCGTCCTGCGTTTCCTAACCAGCTTGGCGCAGCAGTCTTCAGCCAGTCACTGGCGGCCGGATTGTTCTTCACCCGGCTGTCGAGAAATGCTTGGCTGACAGCATGAATGGAGGCGACTTGTTTTGGGTCTGGAACTGGCTCTGCACCAACAGGGCTGTGGGCGCCGTCAGACCCGACACGTTTGGCCTTGGCATGGGATTTCCCGCCGGGAGTATGATCCTCGTCTGACACCTTGGGTGCCTTTTCTTCTGTGGGAATGGGCACCAGATCAGAACCGGACAACGTTTTGTAAGTAGACCGCGTCAGCCTCAAGCGATAACTGCCAGCAGCCGTCACCGACGCACCCACTAATTCACGCTGCTGATTAGAGCTGACCCAGTTGAACGGGTCTTCGTCGTCCTGGCTGGTGATCGTCAGGACCGGCGAAGCGACGCGAGCGAACGCCTCGGGCCTGGCCTCGATTTCGGCATAAGGACTAAGCAGGAGCAGGGCTTTGGGCTGAATATCAACGCCCGTTGTCATGTCGGCTTGCCCCGCGCCAGCCACCGCAGCGGCCGTTTGCGCACCCAAATCAAAACCGGCCACGGCCACTTGATTCCAATCGATAGACGCCAGTTGTGCATCACCCTTGGCCGCCCGCGCCCGAACCTCGGTCAACACTTTCTGCAGTGTGCTCAGCCGATCGCGCAAGGAGGCGCTGGAATAGCGATCAGCCGCCAACTCACGGAAAACGCCCGCCTGAGCCTGACCCGTGAGGTAGAGCGCTGGGCCGTAGGCTTGGCCCTGAACCGACAAAACTGCATAGCCGGCTTGCGCCCAAGCGTTGCGCCACTGTTCGCCCGCTGTGGCCGGCTCACCGAGACCCGGCAGGTAAATAATCAGCGGCAAGCGCCCGGATGCAACGGGGGCCACCCAAGCAACATTCACCGACTGCCGCCCTATCTGCCACGTGTCGTCCCAGTTGGAAATCTGGTTGTGGGCCGGTTGGTACGCAGTGGTCAAGTCCTTGCCAACCTGCTCGGTAAATTTGATGTGCGGTTCCGCAGGATTGGTAGTGCAGCCGGTTGTTAAACCTATGGCGCCAATCAGCATACTCACGGCAATCCAGTGTCTTGGTTGAAAGTTCATGCGCCCCACACATTCATCCCTATCAGTTAGCTCAGCTATAGCGAGCAAGCCTAACCGCACCGACCTCACGCAACGAGCCCGGCACAGTAAATAATCGGTAAAGGCTTATCCTCACGCGGCGTAATTCGCCAGCTTTTTCTGGATAAAGTCTAGAAAACATTGAATACGCAACGCCAATTGCGAGTTTCGGTAGTAGACCGCATGGATCGGCTGCCGATAACCGCTATTGGCTTCGGGCAGGATAACCTGCAAGCGCTTTAGGCGGATATCTTCGTGGGTCATGAAATGCGACAGGCAGACAATGCCCTCACCGGCCAAGGCTAATTGGCGCAAGGTTTCACCGCTGGAAGCACTCAGCGCCGGCTGAATATGCAGCCGATCACCTTCGGCATGCCGCAGCGGCCAGTGGTTGAGGGTTTCGGTCTGGGTGAATCCGATCAATGCATGATCCGCCAGCGCTTCAACAGTGGTCGGCGTTCCGTGTTTTTTCAAATAGGCGGGGCTGGCAAGAATGTTCAACGGACTACTGCCGAGGGACCGTGCATGCAGGGTTGAATCGGCCAGCGTGCCGATGCGAATCGCCACGTCTGTGCTCTGTTCGAGGAGGTCGATGATCAGGTCGTTACTGTTGAGTTCGAGCAGAATATCGGGGTACAACGCGCGAAATTCGGCCACATAGGGCACCACCGCGTGCAGCATGAAAGGCGACGCCGCGTTGATTCGCAGCCGCCCGGCCGGGTTTTGTTGACGCAGGGACAACCGCTCTTCCAGGTCGTCCATTTGCGCGAGAATCTGCTTGGCTTTTTCAAGGAAGAACTTGCCTTCCTCAGTCAGATCCATACGCCGCGTTGTGCGGTTGATCAGGGTGGTTTCCAGCTTCGCCTCAAGGCGTGACAACGTCCGACTAATCGCCGACGGGGTTTGCCCCACGTGCTCGGCGGCGGCCGATATCGAACCGCTTTCGATTACCGAAACGAACACCTGCAACTCATCAGACCTGGCTTTCACTGTTGTCCTCCGCTCAAAACTGGCTAGATATTAGCTTTGTTTTAAGCAAAAGACAGATCAGTCGTAAGCGACTCGAGTTTTCGCTGGGACCTAAATCACCGTGGGACCGAATTCATTCGGGAATGCAGCAACGTGGTTTTACAGAATAACCGCGCGGCCCGCTTCCCGAATAAATTCGGTCCCATCGTTTTTCGATATGGCACCGTGTTTGTTAAACGTTAAACACTGTCGCCAAGTGCGCCTCGTAACGCTGCACATCCGCCTCAATCGCCGGGACTTTCATTACGTCCACCGAGAGAAACGTCGGCAAAGCCGTGAGGCCCAAGAACTCGTTGGCTTTGTGGAATGGGAAATACACGGCGTCCACGCCTTTGCCTTCGAAGAAGTCAGCCGGGTCGTCGAACGCTTGCTGCGGCGCGTTCCACGTCGCAGAAATCATGTATTTCTTACCGTGCAACAGTCCCCCGCTGCCATAACGCTGCGAGGCATCGGAGCGAGTACGGCCATCGTTGGCGTACAGGCTGCCGTGGCCTTCGGTGAACACTTCGTCGATGTACTTTTTCACGATCCACGGCGCGCCCATCCACCAGCCCGGCATCTGATAAATGATCACGTCAGCCCAGACAAATTTGGCCACTTCTTCAACGACGTCGTAACCCGCGTCTATTTGCGTTTCTTTGACGTCGAAACCCGAGTGATCGAGAAATGCCAGTGCGGCGTTGTGCAGGGTTGCGTTGTACAAACCGTCGGAATGCGCGAATTTCTTACCGCCGTTCAACAGCAAAATCTTTTTCATGGGAGGTTCTCATTGAGAAGACTGGAAATCGGATGGCCGCAGAATACCGATGCACAGTCGACGGAATAAGCCCAACACGCACAAAATACATTTGATCCACACGCACGAATTACTGGTGCATTGTTGCGATAAATCGATTAGCCCAGCAACAGATGCAACCCAAGCAAACCCATCCCTACGAAAAATACCCGTTTGAACAAGACCGCGCTGATGCGCTGGCGCAACCACTGACCGAGCATCATCCCCAACAGCGCAGGCGCCAGCGCTAACACCGAGGCACCTATCTCGCCGCCTCCCAACACCCCACGCCAATACAGCCCCGCCGCCAACGCCAGCGTGGAAACGGTAAACGATAAGCCCAGCGCCTGAACCAGCTGATTGCGGTCCAGGCCCAACGCTTGTAGATAAGGCACCGCAGGAATTACAAACAACCCGGTGGCCGAGGTCACAACGCCGGTAATCAATCCACAGAGCGGCCCGAGCCAAACCTCATGTCTCGGCGCGACGTGCAACGGCGGTAAAAACAATCCGCTCAACGCATACAGCGCAAGCACCCCGCCTAACACACGACTCATGGACTGATCCGAACCCATGCCCAACCAAAGCGTGCCTAAACCGGTGCCGAGAAAGATCAATACCAGCATCGGCCATAACCGCCTGATCAACGCCTGTAGTTGCCCTCCTGCTGCCAGTTGCCATACGTTAGTCACCGTCGCCGGGATGATCAATAATGCAGCTGCCTGTGTCGGCAACATAGCCATACCCAGCAAGCCCATGGCTACTGTCGGCAAGCCAAGACCGATGACGCCTTTGACTACGCCGGCCATCAAAAAGACGCCAATGACCAGCAAAGACAGTGTCCAGCCGAGATGTTGGTAGAGCTCGAAAAGTGTATTCATACGCCCATGCTGACGCCGCCAAGCGTTTCTGAAAAGCCGCCTTATACTGAGCCTGCCTCAGATAAAAACAGAGGCTGGTTTTATGGGCGGACCTATATGCACTTCGACTTGATTGACCTTCGGCTATTTCTCAACATTACCGAGAGCGGCAACATCACTGCCGGTGCCACCCGCAGTCATTTGTCACTGGCCTCTGCCAGCGCGCGAATTCGGGCGCTTGAAGGATCATTGGGCACCCCATTACTGGAGCGAGGACGGCGCGGCGTGACACCGACGCCAGCGGGCAACGCGATGGCCCGACATGCCAGGCTGATCCTGCAGCACGTCGAGCATATGCAATTCGATTTGACCGATTACGCAAAGGGCTTCAAAGGCCTGGTCCGACTGTTGTGCAATACCTCGGCGCTGACCGAATACCTGCCGGAGCTGTTGGCAGACTTTCTGGTCCATCACCCATCGATCGACGTTGAGTTTGAAGAGCACCCAAGCCTAAAAATTCTCCACGCCGTGCGTCAAGGTGCAGCAGACATCGGTATCATTTCCGACGCAGTGGACGCCAGCGACCTACAAACACTGCCGTTTCGCGCTGACCCGCTGGCATTGGTCATGCCGTTGAATCATCCACTGAACAAACATCAGTCCCTATACTTTGCGCAAACGCTGGACTACGAGCACGTTGCCTTGGCTGCAAACAGCGCGATGGCAATCTATCTCGAAGAACAAGCGCTGCACATCGGTAAGCGTTTACGCATCCGCGCGCGGGCCGAAGGATTTGATGGCGTGATGCGCATGGTGGCGCGCGGGACGGGATTGGGCATCGTGCCGCAAGCTGCGATTGATCGCTGGCAGCATACGGACAGCTTGAAAAGTGTTCCTCTGAGCGACCCGTGGGCTGACCGGAAATTACTGCTGTGCGCGACGGACTTTTCCGTACTGCCGGGGTACGCAAAAACGCTAGCTGACGCCTTAAGCGCAACCCCAACCGAATCGCCACCAATGGGATAAAGTCGCGATAGGCAGGGTCCCTCGACAGATGCGATCGGATTGCAGCGCTCAGCGTTTCTGGACACCCAGATGTCGAGTACAGACAACTGACGACCAAGCAACCGCACTATGGTGTTCACGCGCCGTTAACCGCGCGCTCACCTTTTGGAGTTGCCATGTCTACGCCGATTACCGTCCTTCGCGATACTCACCCGCTGCCCGTGCTTGACGCCTGCAAATGGGAAAAGCTCGAAGGTGATCCGCACACCGTCAACCTCAACGCCTACACGTCCGAAGACGGCAGCAAGATCATGGGCACCTGGATCTGCACCCCAGGCAAATGGCGCGTGGACTATGTGAAGTGGGAATACTGCCATTTCCAGGAAGGCTACTGCATCATTACCCCGGACGGTATGGAGCCGATTCACTTGCGTGCGGGCGATATATTTATCGTTGAACCGGGCATGAAAGGGATTTGGGAAGTGGTTGAGACGGTGAGGAAGTATTTCGTTTTTGCTTGATAGCTAAATTCAGCGTCATGCCGAGATGTAGGACCGAACTTGTTCGGGAAGCAAGCGACGCGGTACATCAGACAGACTGCGGCGCTGCTTTCGCGAACAAGTTCGCTCCCACCGGGATTTGTGTAGCGCCTCAATTCCAGGGCCATGCTGAGATTCTGTAGGACCAACCAGGGCGCGTAGCTTTGTTCGGGAAGCAGGCGCTGCGGTATGCCCGAGATATCGCGTTGCGGCCTTCGCCCGTAGGAGCTGCCGAAGGCTGCGATGAGCCGGGTATCGGTCGAAAACCACCCGATATACGCAGGCTTGGCAGGTATTACAAAGGCGCTAAAACCGGAACCGGATCAAGCTCAACTTCGAAGCAACATCCGCTGGGTTCCAGACTCCTGAGCGTGACGCTCCAGTGTTGGTTGTCGCAGATACGTTGTACCAGTGAAAGACCAAGACCAAGCCCCTCGCCGCGCTGTTCGTCGCCCCTGACGAACGGCTGAAACATGGCTTCGTGAAGGCTTTCAGGAATGCCAATGCCGCTGTCTTCCACGGTAAAACCGCGGGGGTTCAGCGTCAGGCGTATGAAGCCGGCGTCGGTGTAATGCCAGGCGTTGCGCAGCAGGTTGCCCATCACCGAGTGCACCAGCGTGGCGTTGAACAGCGTGGGCAAGGTCTCGCCGGGATCGAACAGCAACTCCAGGCCCTTCTCCGCGATTGGCTTGCGCCATAGGTCGACCAGTTCTTCAGCAATCTCCAGCAGCGTCGAGCGCGGGCCGTGGCGGCTTTCGTTACCTTCGACGCGCGCCAACATCAGGAAGGTTTCAACCAACTGACTCATCCCGGCGCTGGCCCGAGCAATACGCTTTACCTGATTGCGCGAACGGTCGTCGAGCAGAGAACTCTCCAGTAACAATTCGCAAGAGCTGGCCAGCACCATCAAGGGTGTTCGCAGTTCATGGCTGACGTCACTGGTGAACATTTTTTCGCGAACCAGCGCCGCACGTAGACGACCCAAGGTGGCATCAAAAGACACCGCTAATTCGCCAACTTCATCACGGGCATAGTTGGGCGATAACGCCGGGGCGAGTTCAGAAATTTGGTCGCGGTAGCGAACCTGACGCGAGAGGTTGACCACGGGCGCCATGACGCGGCGCGCCAACAGTCGACCCAGTAAAATGGCTAACAGAATGCTGAGGATGAAACCGATGAATACAATACCGAACAGGATCCGCTCGCGTTTTTCAAAGTTGCGCTGGTCACGCAGTAGCACGTATCGGCGCCCAGCTACCATTTCGACCATGGTGTAATAGGCTTCTTCACCGCGGTAAACTTCGTGAAAGCCTGAGGGCAACGCTTTCAAATCGTCGACCATGGCAAGGTCGCCCGCGCCGCCTTCGACGTAGAACAGCTCTTCCTTTTCGGGCTTGTGGCTCCAGCTCTCGACGTTGTCCATGACCATCAGCCGATGCAGGTCTCGGCTAAGACTGGCAGTGGCCAATCGCTTCTCGACCACGTGCACCGTCGCGATAATGCCAACCGCGAACACACCGGCCACCAGCACACTCATCAGCGCGAAGACCACTACGATCCTCTGCTTCAAGCTGTGCTTGATGCCCATCGATTTCCAGAACTTCAACGACATTCAGGCTTTACACATACAAAGTGGGCGCCGGGATCGATGCCAATAGGCGGGATGATACCCCCCTATTGAGGCGCTTCAAACTCCGGGTTTACTCAGGCTTGCGATAGGACTCGATGATGGCCGAGAAATCCTTGCCACCCTCACCGCGCAAACTCATCGCCTGATACAGCTGCTGGGCGACGGCACCCAGAATCACTGGTTGATGAGCGACCCGCGCAGCCTCCGTGGCCAGGCCCAAATCCTTGAGCATCAACTCCGCACCAAAACCGCCGGTGTAGCCACGTGATGCCGGAGCCGTTTCGACGATGCCTGGCCAAGGATTGTAGACCTCGGAGCTCCAGCAGCGGCCGGTCGAGCTGTTGATGATGCCGGCCAAAATGCCGGTATCAATCCCCAAGGTGTTGCCCAGCGCCATGGCTTCGGCAACGCCAATCATGGAGATGCCCAACAGCAAGTTGTTGCAGATTTTGGCGATTTGTCCGGTGCCAACGTCGCCGCAATGGACGATGTTTTTACCCATCTGCGCCAGCACGGGCTTCAACACTGCGAAATGTTCTGCGCTGGCGCCAACCATAAACGTCAGCGTGCCCGCTTGAGCGCCGCCAGTACCGCCCGACACCGGTGCGTCGCCGAGCATCACGCCTTGCTTGGCCGCAACCGCAGCAACATCGCGGATGGTCTGCGGGTCAATGGTGCTGCAGTCGACGGCCGGTACGCCCCGGCCAATACCGGCCAATACGCCGTCGTCGTTGAGGTAAACGCTGCGCACATGAGCGGCAGCGGGCAGCATGGTAATGACCAGCTCCACACCTTCAGAGGCGTCCTTGGGCGACGCGCTGACGGTGGCGCCCAATGCGCCGAGTTCTGCCAGGACGGCCTGATTAAGGTCGAACACGTTTAAAGAGTGACCGGCTTTGATCAGGTTGCGCGCCATGGGCGCGCCCATGTTGCCGAGTCCGATGAATGCAATGTTCATGGTTGTTCTCCTGGACCTGAATCAGCGCAGATTAATGGTGGTGTTGACGCCATCGTTCACGCTGTCGTCGTCGAACCAACGGCTGGTGACCGTTTTGGTTTGCGTATAAAACTGCACCACTTGCTTGCCGTACGGACCCAGATCACCGAGTTTCGAACCACGCGACCCGGTGAAGCTGAAATACGGCACGGGGACTGGAATCGGAATATTGATGCCCACTTGGCCGACGTCGATCTCGTTCTGGAACTTGCGTGCCGCCGCGCCGCTTTGGGTAAACAGGCCGGTGCCGTTGCCGTAAGGGTTGGCGTTGACCAGCGCAATCGCTTGATCGAGGGTGTCGACTTCCAAGACCACCAGTACCGGACCGAAGATTTCCTGGGTGTAGATTTGCATCTCGGTGGTTACGCCGGAAAACAGCGTCGGGCCAACAAAGTTGCCATCTTCAAAACCCGGAACCGAAACGCCACGACCGTCCAGCTCAAGCGTGGCGCCTTCACGGACGCCGCTTTCGATCAAACTCAATACGCGCTCTTTCGCACGCTTGGAGATCAACGGACCTACATCGGTGCCCGCTTCGCTGCCCGCATTAACTGTGAGCTTTTGGGCGAGCGCTTTGAGGTCCGGCAGCCATTGCTTGGCAGCGCCAACCAACACCACCACCGAGGTGGCCATGCAGCGTTGACCAGCCGCGCCGAAACCTGCGCCAACCAGCGCATTCAGAGTTTGTTCGCGGTTGGCATCTGCCAGTACCACGGCGTGGTTTTTCGCGCCCATCATTGATTGCACGCGTTTGCCGTGCTGACCGGCAAGGTTGTAAACGTGGGTGCCCACTTCGGTCGAACCGACGAAGGACACGGCCTTGATGTCTTTGTGAGTGCAAATGCCGTCCACCACTTGCTTGCCACCGTGTACCACGTTGAGCACGCCAGCCGGCACGCCCGCTTCCACCGCCAGTTCAACCAACAGCATGGTTGACATCGGGTCTTGCTCAGAAGGTTTGAGCACGAATGTGTTGCCGCAGGCGATAGCCATCGGGAACATCCACAGTGGAATCATTGCCGGGAAGTTGAACGGAGTGATCCCGGCGCAGACGCCGATTGGCTGACGCAGCGTGTAGGTATCGACGCCGCCCGCAACGTTTTCCGAGAACTCGCCCATCTGCAAGGTGCCGATGGAGCATGCGTGCTCAACCACTTCCAGGCCGCGAAAAATGTCGCCCTCAGCGTCGGCAATGGTTTTGCCTTGTTCAGCACTCAGAACCACCGCGATGCGCTTGGAGTGTTCGCGGACCAACGCCTGAAGCTTGAGCATGATGCGCATCCGCGCACCGATAGGCGTGTAGCGCCAGGTCTGGAAAGCCTGCTTTGCGGAGGCCACGGCGGCGTCTACTTCGGCTTCGGTCGCGAAGGGCACTTGCGCCAACACTTCTTGGGTCGCCGGGTTGACGATGTCGCGCCACTCATTGGTTTGCGAATCCACCCACTCACCACCGATCAGCAGTTTGACGCGGGGAACGGCGCCGGCTGTTTTGTTGATTGTCAGGCTCTGTAAAGCGTTCATTCAATTTCTCCAGTATTCGAGCGGCCCGCTGGGGGCGGCGAAAAATTCAGATCAGGCAGTGGTGCTTTAACGATCTGAGTTACGGGGCGCGATAACGCGCTGGATCGGGCTTCATCAACGCCGTACAAAACAGCGCAATGACGGCCATACCGATTAGATAAACGATGACGTAGTGCGGGCTGCCACCAGCGTAGTCGAGCAATTTGGTGGCGATCATTGGTGCGAATCCGCCACCCAACACGCCCGCCAGTTGCACGGATACCGAGATACCGCTGTAACGGATTTCTGCCGGAAACTGCCGAGCGAACAACAGCGACTCAGGGGCATACATGATGGGAAACACCACACCGACCGCTAACACCATCGCCCACCAGACCAGTACCGGCTCGCGTGTTTCGAGCATGGCGAAGAATGGGTAGATAAACGCACACAGCAGTAATAGCCCGGCAAAGTACAACCGACGCTGGCCGACCTTGTCGGAGAGGTATCCGCAAAACGGCATGGTGAGCAGCGACAACGCCGCACCGGCGGTAATTGCGTTGAGCACGTCGGCCCGCGGAATGTGCAATTGGTTGGCGGCATAGGCCAAAGCAAAGGTCACCGACATGTAGAACCACGCGTTTTCCGCAGTGCGGGCGCCGATAATCGTCAGGGTTTCGCGCGGATGTTGACGCAACACCTGAAACAGCGGGACTTTGACTGCAATGTTCTGCGCTTTGATTTTTTCGAACGCGGGCGACTCGGGCACTTTGAGGCGGATCAACCAACCGATGCCCAACAACACGATGCTGGCGATAAACGGCAGGCGCCATCCCCAAGACAACATGTCTGCCTCTGGTAATTTGGCGACCAGGCCCATAGCCAGCGACGCGAGCACCAAGCCGGCACCCACACCGGTTTGCGGCAGGCTGCCATAAAAACCTTTTTTACCTTCGGGCGCATGTTCGACGGCCATCAACACCGCCCCGCCCCATTCGCCACCCACCGCCATGCCTTGCAGGAATCGCATCAGCACCAGAATGACTGCGGCCCAATAACCAATTTGATCGTAGGTCGGTATCAGCCCGATGACGATGGTGGGAATACCCATCATCATCAGCGTGAGCAGCAGCATGGACTTGCGGCCGATGCGGTCACCAAAGTGGCCGAAGATGATTCCGCCCAACGGACGGCCGAGAAAGCCCACGGCGTAGGTGGCGAAAGCAGCCAACACTCCGGAGATTGGGTCCAGCGCGGGGAAAAATATTTTGCCGAAGATCAGCGCGGCAGCAGTGCCGTAGAGGAAAAAATCGTACCACTCGATAGTGGTGCCGGCCATGCTTGCCATACCGGCGAGCCGATAGGATGCGACCTTTTTTGCAGGGCTGGCGCCGATGGAACCTGCGCCCACAGTTGTAGCGTTCTTCATAAACTCCTCCGCTTATTATTTTTGTGCAGGGTGTTATGGCATGTAGCTTCGTTTAGTGATGTCTTGAGCGGCCTTGCTGGATTGAGTCTCCTGAGCCGCTGATCCTGAGTTTGGTCATGGGCGTGTTTTGGAGTATAGATGTGCAAACATCTAATAAGAACGCACATAAAAGCCGGATCAATATGCAAAAAAACATCACGTCTTTGAATCTGCTGAATTGGGACGACTTGAAATTCTTTCTTGAGGTCGCCCGCACCCGCAAGGCCAGCATCGCAGCCAAACGTCTGGCAGTGGACTACACAACGGTGTCACGCCGAATTAATACCCTAGAAGCTTCGTTGGGCACGTTGCTGTTCGAGAAATCACGTAGCAATGGCTTCATTCTGACCGCCGAGGGCCAGCGTTTACTGGGGTATGCAGAGTCGATTGAAAGTACGCTGCACTTGGCGTGTGAGCAAGTTTCCGGGTCCGGGGTGGCGTTGTCTGGTCACGTACGAATGGGTTGTACCGAGGGTTTCGGCAGCTTTTTTATCACCCCGCAGCTGACCCATTTTCTCGATGCATACCCGGCTATATCCGTAGATATCCTGCCGCTGCCGCACTTCATCAGCCTGTCCAAGCGCGAGGCGGATATCGTGATCGCGCTGGAGCGTCCCGAGCACGGGCCTTATGTATGCTGCAAGCTGTGCGATTACAGTTTGCGCTTGTACGCTACTCAGGAATATCTCGATAACCATGCGCCCATCCAGCGCAGCGCAGATTTAGCCCATCATCCGTTTATCAGTTACGTCGATGACTTGGCCTTCAGCTCGGAACTGCTTTATCTAAGTAACCTGCTGCCCGGCGCCAGCGCGAACCTGCGCAGCACCAGCGTCATCGCCCAATACGTAGCGGCGCTGCAAGGCCGGTCATTGGCGATTTTGCCGTGCTTTCTTGCTGCCCAAGATTCGCGGCTGCTGCCGGTTTTGGAGAATGAAGTGAATATCACGCGGCAGTTTTGGATGTACTGCCGAGAGGACCTGAGGAAGCTCAAGCGGATTACGCTGCTGTGGGATTACATCCGGGCGGTGACTGAGCAGAACAGCCAGCTTTTGTTGGGTGAGACCACCACAATGACTTTCGCTTCCTCTCAATCTGCAAGGACTCAGGAAGGCTCATCGTAACGAGGTCAGCAGGCCAGCCCACGGAACCACCTGATCCATTTCGATCAGGAACAACTCCTTGCGGGTCTGCTTGCGCTTGCCAGCGTACTCGGCGTCGGCGAAGGTCATCTGCTTCATCGGAAAAACTCCGCGGTTGGCATGAAGGTATTTTTGCCAAATCAGCAAGGCTTTTTCAGGGTTTCCTTAGACGAAGCAAAATCCATTCCTGATCCTATTTATACGAAGAAAAAACGATGATCAGATAAGGTTTGATGACACCATCTGTGCTGGCTGGACAGACGCATCTGTTCGACTACGATCACTAGTTATCATCGGTGATCACGTCTGCAACCCTTGGTCGCGGACTAGAGAGAGCACTACCATGAGCACGCCCGCCACACAATCAGGTCTGAAAACGTTTACCGTCATTGTTGCCGCCTTAATCGGGTTGATCCTGCTGTTCGGCGGGGTTTGGCTGACAGTTCTGGGCGGCTCCTTCTACTATGTGATCGCAGGCCTGGCGCTGCTGGCGTTCGCGCTGTTGCTGGGGCGGCGCTCCGGCGCGGCGCTCTGGCTGTACGGCGCGCTGATGTTGGTGACCACCCTGTGGGGACTCTGGGAGGCCGGGACGGATTTCTGGGCACTGGTACCGCGCCTGGATATCCTGGGTGTATTGGGCATCTGGCTGCTGGTGCCTGCCGTTACCCGGGGTTTCGCTGTCGACCTGAAGGCCAGCAGGGCATTCCTCGTGGTGACACTGGCCTTTGCTATTGCCGTGCTCGTCTATTCGATCTTCAATGATCCGCAGGAAATCAACGGCACCCTCGCCGCGTCCCAGCCGGCCGAGGCACAGGCCATCGAGGGCGTCGCGCCAGGCGATTGGCCGGCGTACGGCAGGACCCAGGCGGGCACCCGGTATTCGCCGCTAAGTCAGATCAATGACAAGAACGTGTCGGATCTGCAGGTGGCGTGGACATTCCGCAGTGGCGAAAGCAAGACGGCGAATGACTCTGGCGAGACCACCAACGAACTCACGCCGATCAAGATCGGCGACAACATGTTCATCTGCACCACCCACCAAATCCTGGTCGCGCTGGATCCTGCGACGGGCAAAGAGAAGTGGAGGTTCGATCCGAAGCTGAAGGCTGACCCCTCGTTCCAACACCTGACCTGCCGTGGGGTGGCTTATTACGATAGTGCAAACACCGCCGAGTTCGCGACCAGTCTTTCCAGCACGACGCCGGTACAAAGCGCATGCCCGCGCAAGGTGTTCCTGCCCGTGAACGATGGCCGTCTGTTCGCCATCAATGCCGACAATGGCCAGCCTTGCAGCGACTTCGCGAACAAGGGCGAACTGGACCTCAAGCAGATGCAACCCTACCCCTTCCCGGGAGGACTCGAGCCTACGTCGCCGCCGGTGGTCACGGGTACCACGGTGGTGATCGGCGGTTCCGTGACGGACAACCTGTCGATTCATGAGCCTTCGGGTGCCCTGCGCGGGTACGACGTCAATAGCGGGGCGCTGCGCTGGGTCTTCGATACGGGCGCAGAAAACCCTAATGCCGTGCCGGGCGACGGGCATACCCTGGTCAATAATTCACCCAACGCCTGGGCGCCACTGGCGTACGACGCCAAGACCGACGTGGTCTACATCCCGACGGGTAACCCGACGCCGGACATCTGGGGTGGCAACCGGACCCCGGTCATGGAGCGGTACTCCTCTTCGATACTGGCTTTGAACGCTACCACGGGCAAGCTCATATGGAGCTTCCAGACGACCCACCATGACCTCTGGGACATGGATGTGCCCGCCCAGCCATCCCTGGCCGATGTGAAGGTCGGCTCAGGCGACGTGGTACCGGCCGTCTACGTGCCTACCAAGGCCGGCAACCTGTTCGTGTTCGACCGTCGCGATGGCAAGCCCATCGTGCCTGTCACGGAGGTTGCGGTGTCATCGCCCCAGCCAGCGCCCGGCGATCGCGCCAGCCCCACCCAGCCACGCTCGGGGCTGAACCTGACGTCCGTCCAGACCCTGACGGACAAGAACATGTGGGGCGCCACGATATTCGACCAATTGATGTGCCGCGTGATCTTCAAGCGCTTGTACTACACGGGGCAGTACACGCCGCCTTCGGAGAAGGGCACCTTGGTGTTCCCGGGCAACCTGGGCGTGTTTGAATGGGGCGGTATTTCGGTCAACCCCGACCGTCAGGTGGCGCTGATGAACCCGATGGCCTTACCGTTCGTGTCCAAGCTGATTCCTCGCGGCCCCAACAACCCGCTTTGGCCTAAAGATGGCGCCAATGGCAGCAGCTCGGGTACCGAGATGGGCATCCAACCGCAATATGGCGTGCCCTTCGGCGTGGAAATCAATGCGTTCCTGTCACCCCTGGGCTTGCCATGCAAAGCCCCTGCCTGGGGCTATGTCGCGGGGGTGGACCTGAAAACCCACCAAGTGGCCTGGCGCAAACGGATTGGCACGGTGCGCGACAGCTTGCCAGGGATTCAATTGCCTCCGCTCAAGATCGGCGTGCCAATGCTGGGCGGTCCGATCTCGACCGCCGGCAACCTGATGTTCATCGCGGGCACCCAGGACGACTACCTCCGTGCCTACAACGTCACCAATGGCGATCTGGTATGGGAAGCGCGCTTGCCTGCCGGGGGCCAGGCCACACCGATGACGTACGAAGCCAATGGCAAGCAGTATGTGGTGATCATGGCCGGCGGGCACGGGTCGTTTGGCACCAAAATGGGCGACTACCTGATTGCCTATGCCTTGCCTTCCAGTCATTAAGGGTAGAAGGGGGCGGCGTTCGCCGCCCTTCAGCAGATGGGCGTGGTGACCTGAAGAAAAGCCATCAATCGCTGCGTTTGTTCACCGGAACATAGATATTTTCGGGGCTCGGGAAGGCCCTCGAAAGCTCTTGAGCGGCGCTCCAGTGGTGAGTCGTGTGGTCGGCCGGGAACCGGTCGCCAACAATTCAATTTATCGCATCCTTTGGCAGCTCCTACAGGGATTTGTATTGCCCGAGAGATAGTTTAGAAATCTCTGAACTATCGATTTGAGCTTTCCTATTTTTCCTTTTCCCAAACGCCACCTAAGATCACTCTCACCCGGGACTGAAACCTCAGAGATTCGGCCCAAGTAATACCTCTTTTACTGCTACCCATTGTTGCCCGACCCGGTCTTTTTCCGTGGTCGTGCTGTGCCGTAGCCCAAGGATTTTTGAGGTTATTAATGAAACTGGAAATATTCCGCACGCTTTGGGGCTACACCGCGAGCAAGGCTCAAGCGCTGGAGGAGTTGCTCCAAGCCGGTTTCGACGGCATGGAAGCGCGTCTTCCGCTGCAAGACAGCGAGCGTGCCGAGTTTGCCGCCTTTCTGCGAGCCAATCGGCTTGGTTACATCAGCACCGTATTCACCGCTTACAACGTGTTGCCTGAACAGGCCGCGCCGGTCGACGAGCATCTTCAAGATCTCGATAAAAAGCTCGCCTGGGCTGCAGAGCTGTCGCCGCGTTTCGTCAACGTGTTGGCTGGCAATGACCGCTGGCAGTTACCGCAACAGGTAGACTTCTTTGGCCGCGCGTTGGAGCTTGCGAAGAAACACGGTCAAATGTGCACCTTCGAAACCCATCGCTCGCGTTCATTGTTCAACCCGTGGGTCACCCTCGAACTGATTCGCCAATTGCCCGATCTGCGCTTCACCAGCGACATCAGCCATTGGATCGTCACCTGCGAACGCCTGCTTGATGACCCCGAAGATGACCTAAGCCCCTTCATCGAGCGCGTCCACCATATTCAAGCCAGGGTCGGTTACGACCAAGGCCCGCAAGTCCCGCACCCCGCCGCCCCGGAATACGCTAAAGAACTGGCCTTCCATCAGCAGCATTGGGAAGCGATCTGGCGCTCGCAACAAGCGCGCGGCTATCAAGTCAGCACCTTGACGCCCGAGTTTGGCGCCGACGGTTATTTGCATCACTTGCCGTTCACCAACGTTCCGGTAGCCGATCTTTGGTCACTGAACGTATGGATGGGCCAAGCCGAACGCGAGCACTTCAACCGCTTCACTCATTCATCTCGCCCTTAAGGAGCGCTTATCCATGCCTGAATTGACACCCGGCACGGCGCCTTCGCAGGCCGCCAATTTCAACAGCATCCCGATGGTGGACATCGCCGGGTTGTTCAGTGCCAACCTTGCAGAGCGTCAAGCAGTAGCCGATAAATTAGGTGCTGCGGCACGTGAAGTGGGCTTCCTGTACATCAAGAATCACGGTATCGAAGCGCAACTGATCAAGGGCTTGTATCAAGCAGCCAAGGACTTTTTCGATCAGTCCTTCGAAACCAAAATGCGGCATTACATTGGCACCTCTAAAACCCACAAAGGCTTCGTGCCCGAGGGTGAAGAGGTTTATGCCAAGGGCAAGCCGGAT
>NZ_JAMFRV010000106.1 GCF_026224925.1 Pseudomonas sp.
GCGGAAACCGTTATCAGGATCGAAGGGATCGAGCGCGGTATCGCTGGAAAACGGATCAGTCTCATCCACCACCGAAGGGTCCAACGCATTCATCAACAATATGCCTTGGCCTGGGTGTGGAGAAACCAGTGCAATACCATCGGCGATAGGAAGCACCGCGGCATCGAGCCGAGTTGGTCTGCCAGCGGGAGTCTTTGCAATGCGAAGCTCTGGCATGAGCATGGATTGCTGATGGTAGAACGCGAACAAGCCCGCGCCGCCAGAGTTGCCAAGCAGCACGATGGTTTCGAAGCCCAGCGTGCGCAATTGACGCATGCCGGCCGCTACATCATGCAGGGCAAACTCATGCTCCAACCGCAGGTCATTACCGATTGAGCGTGGTCCTTGAACCCAGCATGACCAACCAGCATCGAGCACTTCCGGCACTAAGTAATGACTGAGCACTAGTTCCCGAGGGTGCATGATGAACACCACTTTGCGTGTAACGCATCGGGAATAGAGCATACCCATAACCGCTTGACCGTCGTCGGTTACCAGCGGAAATGGTTGGGTTTGATAGGAAGCGGCCATCCTTGCAGGGTTCCAGGATGCCCCCCTCAGCCCGGCGGTGACCGCCATTTTGTTCTTGTAGGGACTGTTACTCATGGGTACTCCAAATCGGACTAGGTTTTATTTGATAGGGTCTCAATTTGATCTGAGGCCGAGCATAGTGATAATCTGAGACCCTGTCAAATAAGTGCAAAAGGATTTTTCCAAGATGCCACCGAGCAAAATGCTTCCTCCTTCCGAGCCGTCCGTTTCAACCAAACGGGTGGGTCGCAGGCCAAAGGCTGAGGGCAGCAAGAAGGCTGACTTATCTCGTGATGCAGTAGTCCTGTGCGCCGTTGCAATTGCCAAAAACGAATCGCTAAGTGATGTCAGCATGGTTCGATTGGGCCGTGAACTGGGCGTTGCTGCGGGCCTTATCCATTACTACATGGGCAGCCGCGATGGACTGATCAGCGCAGTAATTAACCAAGCGTTCAAAGAACGCCTACAGTTGCTGCCGCTGTTTACCGGTGACTGGCGGGTTGATGCCGAGGCGTTTGCGCGTGCAAGCGTAGAGTCGCTGACGCAGTGGCCGGGAATGGCGACGTACGTGCTGACCGAAAACCGTTTTCGGCTTTTCCAACGAGTCGCTCCGGGCGAAACTGACTATGGTCTGGCCTACTTCGACCATATTGGGCGGATGCTGAAAAACGCGAACTTCTCCGGACCCAACGCAGCAGTGGCCTATCACTTGTTGATGCTGTTTATCTCGGTGATCGCTGCGGAAAAGGAAAACAAGCAGGCTCCAGGGCTGCACGCTGACTTCATCAGCGGCTACCTGGCCCGTCATTCCGAACAGCAATACCCTGGGGCAATGTTCCTTGCTGCACCTTTCTCAGGTATAGAAAGTGATACGACTTTTGAGCGGGGGTTATCCGTGCTTCTCGACGGTATCGAGTTGTGGAGAACGCCTTCCTGTTGATGTTTTTTTTACGATAGAAACGCAATTCGGCTGCTGAGAAAATCGATCAGGACTCGGAGTTTTGGAGGGACCAGCAGTCCCGAGGGCCACAGCAAATTAAAGGTGCTGGTTTCATTAGTGTATTGATCTAATACTATGAACATCCTCCTGACAGGCGCCAACGGTTTTGTCGGTGGCACCTAGCCATGCGATTGATCAAGGCTGGCTACTCCATTCGAGGGCTGGTTCGTGATGAGGAAAAAGCACGAGAGGTAAAAGCATTGGGCATTGAACCAGCGGTCGGCAACCTGGACGACATTGAATTGCTTATGCGTGAGGCTAAAGCAGAAGACAACCCATTCGTTGTAGCCGAGTACAAACAACCGCGTCGCGACATTGGACTTAAAGTTATCAATCGGTCGCACTCCGCTTGAAACTTGATCCGGTGCAATCCTGGACCGTCGAAGAAGCCACGGTACACGGGGGCTATCTGCACGCACATTACACCTTTGGCACTAACAGCCGGATTCGTGCCAAACGTGCGCGCACAGAATTGGGCTGGGCACCGGTATTTACGTCGGCGTTAAAATGGATCGAAGAGGAAATGCCCGTATGAGCAAAGTCTGGATTATCACCGGCAGCGCCAGCGGTATGGGTGCTGGCTTTGCAAGGCATGCCACGTATCTTTATCCGCGGGCACAGATTGGGCAAACTCGAATCGTTAACACAGCCCATTACCCTCAAGGTAACAAACTCATCGGCCGCACCTAACAATCCTCTCCAAAGCCTCCGCTACCCTGATTCTTTAATCAGGAATCACAACTCATGCGTGTCCCAACAATGATCGGCGTCATGTGTACCCTTCTTGGCACGCTGGCGGGTGCTGACGGCGTGATGGCGGAGGAAAGTCTTATTATCCATCAGAAGCCCGTATTGGACTTAGCGTCAGCCATGCATCTCATGGACGTCGCCCGAACTTACGCAGCGGCCCATAAATGGCCCTGCGCGATTGCAATTGTCGACGATGGGGGTTGGCCACTTTCTACCCTTCGAATGGACGGGGCGCCTGTTGTTTCCGGGACTGATCTCGCCCAAGGTAAAGCCCGTACCTCTGCGCTATTCAAGCGCCCTTCAGACGATCTTGAGAAAGCAATTAATGGCGGCCGCAGCGCAGCGATAACGGCGGGCCTATTGATGATGAAAGGTGGTCAACCGATCAAACGTGACGGTCAAGTCATCGGCGCCATTGGCATCAGCGCAGACACCCCTGTCCACGACGATGAAATTGCGCTGGCTGCGCTCAGTGCTTTTGAGAAATCCGAACAATAATAGTAGGCGGCGGTATTGCGGTGTTTCAGAAAAAACGCATCGCCTAATTCGCGAACAAGTTCGCTCCTACAGAATGGGTGAAATACCTCAATCCCTGAGCCATGCCAAGGACCTGTGGGACCGAACTTGTTCGGGAAGCCGGCAGCGCGGTACATCTGATGTACCGCGCTGTTTCATTCGTAAACACGTTCCAAGCTAAACAGTTACAGCGTCCGCCCAATAATCTCTTTCATGATTTCCGACGTCCCACCGTAAATACGCGCTACTCGGGCATCAACCCACGCCCGGCTGATTTTGTATTCGCTCATGAACCCATAACCGCCATGCAATTGCAGAAACTCATCGAGCAGTTTGCCCTGCATCTCTGACCCCAGCAGTTTGGCCATGGCCGCGATGTCCGGGGTCAGTTCACCGCGCATGACTTTGCCCAGGCAATCGTCGACAAATACCCGCAGCATGGTGGCTTGCGCCTTGGCTTCTGCCAGTTTGAATCGGGTGTTTTGGAAATCCAGTACCGGTTTACCAAACACTTTGCGCTCACGGGTGTAAGCGATAGTTTCTTCCAGCAAGGTATCGATAGACTGCGCGGCACGGATCGCAATGATCAGGCGTTCCCAAGCCAGTTGGTGGGTCAGGTATTTGAAACCCATGCCCTCCTCCCCGAGCCGATTGCCGACAGGCACCCGCACTTCATCGAAGAACAGTTCCGAGGTGTCCTGCCCCTTCAAGCCGATTTTCTCCAGCAAGCGGCCTTTGGCGAAACCGGGGCGGTCCTCCTCGACGCAGATCAAGGTCAACTCTTTAGCGGCAGGGTCGATTTTGGTGGCAGTCACCATCAACCCGGCATTGCCGCCGTTGGTAATGAAGGTTTTTTGGCCATTGACTATGTAGTCGTCGCCATCGCGTCGCGCCGAGGTACGCATGGCCCGCAGGTCGCTGCCGATGCCGGGTTCGCTCATCGCAATCACGCCGATCATTTCTCCACTGACCATCCGTGGCAGCCATTTCTGTTTCTGCTCTTCGCTGCCATAGGCGACGATGTACGGCGTGACGATTTCCGAGTGGGTGGTGAAACCGACCGCCGTGGCGTTAGCCCGTGCCAGCTCTTCAATCATCACCGCCGAGTGCCCAAAATCACCACCGGGACCGCCGTATTCTTCTGGCACCGTGGAGCACAGCAAGCCGGTTTCTCCGGCCTTCAGCCAAATCTCTTTGGGCACGATGCCGTTTTTTTCCCATTCGTGCAGGTACGGTACGATTTCTTTATCGACGAAACGTCGGGCCTGATCGCGGAACATGTTGTGGTCTTCACGAAAAACGCCACGCATGGTTTGACTCCCAAAAATTGATCCAACGGCGCTAAAACACTCAACACCCGATGATTAGCGGTCCGTGTAATTCGGTTTGCGCTTGTCGACAAACGCGGCGACGGCTTCCTGGTGATCTTCGGTGTGGTGCGCCAGCGCCTGATAAGCAGCCGACAGCTCCAGCAAGGAATCCAGGCGCATGTGCTGCCCCTCGCGCAGCAGGCGTTTGCACAGTCGCAATGAATGGCCAGGGTTGCTGGCGATCCTCCGCGCCAAAGCGTGCGCCTCGCTGTCCAGGGTTTCGTGGGTGCACACTTGCTCCACCAATCCCCAAGCCAATGCCTTGGCGGCGTCAATGGTGTCGCCGGTAAACGCCATTAAACTGGCTTTGGGAATACCGATAATCCTTGGCAACAACCACGCGCCGCCGTCGCCCGGGACGATGCCGAGCTTAACGAAGCTCTCGGCAAACAGCGCCGTGGGGCTGGCAAGGCGGATATCACACATGCACGCCAAATCAAGTCCCGCACCAATGGCCGGGCCGTTAACGGCGGCAATCACCGGAATATCCAGCTCGTACAAGGCCAGTGGAATGCGTTGGATGCCGTCGCGATAAGTGCCACGTAGTTCATAGGGCGAACCGGCGAATATTCCACCGCGTTCGCGCATGTCCTTGACGTTGCCACCCGCGCAAAACGCGCTGCCATTACCGGTCAGCACCATCACCCGGGCAGTCTTGTCACGACGCAGCTCGGCGCAGAGCTGGACAATCTCTTCGATCTGCTCCGGCGAGGTCAGGGCGTTACGGGTTTCTGGATGGTTCATGCGAACGCTGACAACGCCGTCGTCGCGCTCGACTTGTAGAAAAGGGGTGCTCATGCCGAGGTCTCCGTCAGGCGGGTCAAGGGCTGCGACGCATGGCTGGTCAGCAACGGCCATAAACCGTCACCATCTGTCTGGCATACCTGTTCGCCCAGACGCTGACTCCAAAGGGTCGCGGAACCAAATTCACTGCGCCAGGCCCACAAGCGCCGGGTGAACAGATGCAGCGAGTATTCTTGAGTGAAACCGATGGCGCCGTGTACGGCGTGGGCAATGCCCGCGCCGATGCTGGCGGCTTCCGCGGTGCTGACCTTGGCAACGGCAATGGTGAAGGCTGCGAGCGCGGTGTCTGATTCAACACACGCCGCTTCGGCTGCAATATTGGCTGCGGCCGCCTGCTCGGCGAACACAGCAAGTTGCTGCTGGATCGCCTGAAAAGCGCCGATGGGTTTACCAAACTGGTTACGATCCCGCGCATAACCTGAAGTCATGTCGATCAAGCTGCGCAATGCGCCGGCAATTTGTGCTGAGCGCAGCAGTGCGCCGCCTAGTTGCAATACGCTGGGTGATAGCCCCACGGGTAATTCAGCCGACGCCAACGGCGTCGCGCCAGCAAACTCAAGGTCGTCCCGTGGCTCGCCGGCCACGTTGAGCCGTTCGGTCACGGCGGTGGCATTAGCGCGGGACAGCAGCACCACCCTCGCCCAATCGGTTCCACCGTCGGCGATGGCCACCAGAGACTGCGCATGGCGACCCCATGGCACTGCTCGGGCGGTACCGTAAACGCGGCCATCGCGCAGGGACAGGGTCGAATCGGCGCTGAAACTCAACACCCCGCTTTGCGCTTCGATCCCGGCTTTGCCCAATAACCAATTACCTAACAGAGCCTCGCATAACGGCGCGGGCACGGCGAAACGCCCGGCTGCTCGTGCGATCACATACAGGTCAGCCCATCCGGCTTCGGCACCACCCAACGCTTCGGGTGCTCCGGCCAGGGTGAACCCGGACTCCTCAAGGGCGTCCCATAAGCGACTAGCCCATACACCGTTTTCGCAACCGAGCACGTATTCGGTGGTAGCGACGTCGCCAAGCAGACGTTCAATGCTTGATTCAAAGAGTTCACGCATGATTATCGCAACCCCAATCCGCGCGCGATGATCCCCCGCAGAATCTCACGGGTGCCTCCGCGCAATGAAAATGACGGCGCCATCTGGGTCAGATAGGCCAAAACCTGCGCATGAGCAGAACCGCCCTGTTGGGTCGGCTCGTCGGCGAGCAACAGCTGTGCGACTTCGGGCAGTTCTTGTTCGAACAGGTTACCGAGGTCCTTGACGCAAGATGCCGCCCAGCTCGGATGCTCCCCTGCGGCCAATTGCGCCGTGACTGCCAGCGACATATTGCGCAACGTCAGCAGCTTGGCCGCCAGACGCCCGATTTCCCGTGATTGAAGTGCATCTGGCCGTTTGCCGATGCCGTCCACCAAGGTCTTGAACAACGCCATGCAACTGAGGAAGCGCTCCGGTCCGCTGCGCTCGAAAGCCAGCTCTGCCGTTACTTGATCCCAGCCTTTGCCTTCGGAGCCCACCAGCGCATCAGGTCCGAGCAGCACGTTGTCGAAGAACACTTCATTGAAATGCTCACCGCCGGCCAAGTCACGGATTGGCCGAATGGAAATACCGGGCAAATTCAAATCGACGATAAACTGCGACATGCCCTCGTGACGTGCCGCCGATTTCTCGCCGGTACGCACCAAGGCAATCATGTAGTGGGAATGGTGGGCATTGGTGGTCCAGACTTTCTGACCATTAAGCCGCCAACCGTCGCCATCGCGAGTGGCTGAGGTCTTGATCGAGGCCAAGTCTGAACCGGAGTTAGGCTCGCTCATGCCAATACAAAAAAAGCTTTCGCCGCGACAGATCGCCGGCAAGTGAAACTGCTTCTGCTGCTCAGTGCCAAAACGTTGAATCAGCGGACCACTTTGCCGATCGGCAATCCAGTGCGCTGAAACCGGTGCGCCGGCGGCGAGTAGCTCTTCGATGATGACGTAGCGAGCGAATGGACCTGCCGCCGCGCCGCCATACTCTTTGGCCAAGGCCATCCCCACCCAACCACGCTGACCTAGTTTGCGACTGAACTCGGCATCGAAGCCCATCCAGGATTGCGCGCGCAAGCTCGGCGGGTAATCGGCCAATGTATCGCTAAGAAAGCTGCGAACGTCGGCCCGCAGTGCTTCTGCTTCAGGGGGGATTTTGCTGTACGTGAACTGAGTGATCGCCATGGTGCGCTCTCAAAAGCGGGACACAAAAGCGGTCCGCTCCGCATGGGA
>NZ_JAMFRV010000107.1 GCF_026224925.1 Pseudomonas sp.
GATGTCCAATCGTGCCGGCCTCACCGACCATTACGTGCTGCCCCAGAATGATGTCCGGCTTCGGAAAGCGTTCCATCATCCCGTCGTCAATCATCGCCTTTGCTCCCCTGCCGATCTCTTCGCCGGGCTGAAAGACCAGCATCAAAGTACCGCTCCATAAGTCACGATGATCCGCCATCAGCTGTGCGGTGCCCATCAACCACGTCACATGCAGATCGTGGCCACACATATGTGCCACATCCACGGTCTCTCCGTCGGCGGTTTGTCCCTTCTTCTGACTGGCATAAGGCAGGCCGGTCTTTTCCGCCATTGGCAAGGCGTCCATGTCGGCGCGCAGCATGACCGTTGGACCGTCACCGTTTTTCAATAGGCCGACGACGCCAGTTACGCCAATCTGTTCGTGGACTTCATACCCGAGCTTCTTGATATAGGCGGTCGCGATAGCCGCTGTGCGTGTTTCCTGCATTGAAAGCTCAGGATTGGCATGGAGATCCTTGTAAATGACCTCCAAGGCAGGCAGCACCTTGCGGATATCACCGGACATTTTTGACATTCTTTGATTACGAGCCAAGGTATCCATTTACCCCTCCAATTCAAGGCAATAGTTATAAATCGGTCGATATCTGTATCTGGGACTACACATCACTCTGCGACGTTCCAAACGATATTTTCATATGGGCGTAGGGCAGTGCTCACGAACTCTTTTTGATCGCGGGCAGGTTCCATTGATATTTCAATGACAGCATTCGTATCAGGGTACATAGCGCAATCGCAGCCCAGGGACTAAACCGATGATCAATCCAGTGCAGATCGCCGAGGACCTGGATTGTCGCCCCCAGCAGCGCTGCCGATGCATAGATTTCCTTGGTCAACACCACGGGAACCCGACCGAGTAGCACGTCCCTGATAATGCCGCCGCCTACCGCCGTAATGACCCCTAGCAGGAGGGACAATTCGACATCTGGTACATGTGTGTAGACTTTGTGGGCACCGAACGCAGCAAAAAAACCCAATCCGACTGCATCGAAGAACAGCGTCGGCTGAGCCAGCCGAAGCAATAAATGCTGAAAAAAAGCAGCCAAAGCGACCGCCAAGGCAATAACGACAAGATACTCGATGTTAATGAGGCCGGCGGGGGGGAGCGCACCAATGCATAGATCGCGAATCACACCGCCGCCACAGGCGGTCACAAAGGCGACGACAAAAACGCCGAATATATCCAGCTGGCGATCAATCGCAGCCAAAGCGCCGCTCACGGCGAAGACAAACGTTCCCATCAGGTCAATGGCAGGAAATACCTCGAATCCCATTTTTGTTTCCTGAATGCAGTGGCCTTGCGGCGCAAAAAACTGTATGAGTTATAGCGCAAAGAATAGTGCCATTCTGGCGCTTCAGTGATGGCCGAGATTTTTGAGTTGCGCCGTCATGCTTAGCCTCCTATCACGTGAGAACAAGCAGAGCCGAAAAGCCAGGCTCTACTGGGTTACTCAGTCAGGTAGACAATACCTCCAGAGTTTCAATGGATGAAATCTGTGATTGATATACGTCACATAACAAGATCGAATACCTTTGAGGGATTGTCGGCGCAGGGCTCAAGTCTGATGGGATGCGGAGGGGGCTCTAGCGAAGACTGGGTCTCATACAGTGTCGAACAGAACAGGTGTTGCAGCCTGTTGAATAAAATCACGCATCCAGATCACTGCTGGATCAAAATGGCTACGTGGATGCCAAGCCAATTGCAGGGTAAAGCAAGGCGCCGCAAAAGGTAGCTCGTAGAGCTCTAAATCACCGCCCAATTGAATGAAATGTCCGGCTGGCAATGTGCACACGTAGTCACTATTGCGCAGCAGATGGGGGATCAGCGCCAGTTGCGGCAAAGTCATGACCACCCTACGTCGGCGCGCCTGACTGGCCAGATATTCGTCCATGTAGCCGATTGGGGTGCCTAAGGCGCCAGACATCGTTAAGTGTTCAAGATTGCAATAGGTGTCCAAATCCAAAGCAGCGGTACCGCGCGGATGGCCTTGGCGTTGAGCCATGAGAAATCCTCCCTCGTAAAGCGTGCGGGCCTTCATGCTAGCAGGTATCAACCGATCTAAATCAATGAGCATATCGACTTCGCCGCGTTCAAGCTGAGTCGCGATATGGTCTGGTCGTGGTCGTTGGATATCTATTCGTAGCCTGTGCGGGCCGAGCGTTTGTAGAAGCGCCACCAGCTTCATGCCAACTGCGAGCATTGCATCCTCACCCATGGCGATACTGAACTCTCGGGTGTCTTTGTAGGGGTCGAAGGTAGGCTGAAAATTGATGACTTTTTCCAGGCCGTTAAGTGCTGCGCTTAACGGCAGAGCTAACGTCAATGCCAAGGCGCTAGGGGTCATGCCTCGACCGTTTTCAGCGGCTAAAAGTAAGGGGTCGCCAAACACCGTTCGCAGTCGCCCCAGTTGTGCAGACATCGCCGGCTGGCTGATATTCAGGCGCTGTGCGGCGCGGGTTACGTTGCGTTCCTGGAGCAAAATTTCCAAGGAGACAAGGAGGTTCAAATCGATCTGAGACAAGTCCATTCAGAGTCCTACGCGTATCAGAGAATCAACTACCAGCGAGCGGCTTTAGGCTGGTTACGAATGAGTCTATTTAACCAGATTATATGACCTATATTTGTTATTTATTTGATCTATCGTTAGCGGTGCATTATTTTGCCTGCATCCTTTAGCTCGCAACTCAAAAAATGGCTGAGGCGGTGATCAGCGGTTGTACCGCACGTCGAGGCTATATACGCGGGGCGCTTGGTAAGCACCGCTGCGACCATCGTCGTGCCGGGCTTATTGTATTGTCGCCAGACCGAGGGATGAATAATCTCCGGAGCTTCTATTGTTCTTCCGTTTTGTTTAACCCGGAAGGGAAGCATTTTTGCAAAGACCCTCTACACTACTCTCTACAGACAAGAACGCGTTCAATACCTTGAGGAGTACCGACATGAAGAAGAACCTACTGATAACCAGTGGATTGTTCGTAGTTGCCGCTTCATTCAACCTGCAGGCGACTGCCGCTGAGGATTTGTGCGCCGCAAACCTGCAAAGCCTGCAGGACCAAAAGGTTAGCACCGCCGAGAGCTACCCGCAGGTCAAGACGCTGGTAGAGGAAACAATCACGAACGCAAAAGCTGCTCAGGCCCAAGGAGATAACAAAAAATGTATAAGCATTACCAGGAAGGCGCTGATCAAGCTAAGAACCTATAATAATTAACACCGTACACGTTTTTCAATTTTTACTGGCGGGCATGCTGTATCGCACAGCAAGCTCTTTATGCCTATGAGGTCATTGCCTCATAGGCTAGCTGTCTCCTGAGATATCCTCCCCTTGGGATTACGATCGTACGTTATATCTGGTGGTGATGGCTAAAGGCTTTTAGGTCGATATCAATTTAGATGGCACGCTACGTAAAAATGGTGAAAAAATTCTAGTCCGCATTATTTAAAGTGGTATTGCCGCGTTTCGCGTCTACTCTTTAATCACCCAGCACCGGGAAACGACGATGAGCACTAAAAATAAAATAGTATTAAGCGGATGCTTTTTGCTAGGGTGGGTCAGTTGTGCCGCCCATGCCGATGAAGAGATGTTTTCTTCTACTTCCCGATGGATGACCGGCGACTGGGGAGGGCTGCGCACAGAACTGCTCGATAAAGGTTACGACGTCCAACTCAGTTACCAGTCAGAGAGCGCCGCCAACCTCAGTGGCGGTTATGATCACGATCACACGGCACGTTATACCGATCAGTTCAATATTGGCGGAGCCCTCGATCTAGAAAAAATTATGGGCTTACATGCTGCGAATCTGCAACTGCAGATTACTGAGCGCAGTGGTCGAGACCTGACCAATGATCGGCTGGCGGACCCTCGTACCGGTACTATTGGTTCATCCGTACAAGAAAACTACGGGCGCGGCCAAACCTGGCGGCTCACCGTTCTGGCCTATCAGCAGAAGTTCTTCGATGACGTGCTCGACATCAAAGTGGGTCGGTTGCCAATAGGCAGCGATTTTGACTCGACCGGCTGCGTATTCCAAAACAACTCGATGTGTGGCGGGCTGGTCGGTCACGGGGCTACCGTGTGGTACAACTCGCCGGTTGGACAGTGGGGTGGGCGGATCAAAATCAACATAACGCCGCAGGTCTATGCCCAAGTGGGTGCGTATGAGTACAACCCGACGCTGCTGGATAGCAACAATGGTTTCAAGTTGAACACCTCAGGTCGCCAAGGTAATACCTATGTCGGGGAACTGGGCTGGACACCTTCCCTGGGCGCCGAAGGGATGACAGGCAAGTATATGGTGGGCGGGTACTGGAACTCTGCCAACGCTAACGACGTATTGAGAGATGACAACGGTGTCGACAAGCAACTCTCCGGTAATCCTGCCGATGTACACGACGGCCGCTTTGGTTACTACGCCTACGCACGCCAACAAGTTACAACGGTCGGCGGTGATGCCAAGCGTGGCTTAAGCCTGTTCGTGCACTACGCAGGGTACGACAAAGACACGAGCACGATCGATTGGCAGGCCCAGATGGGTGCAATTTATGCGGGTCCATTTGATGCGCGCCCTCAGGACTCGGCGGCCATTGGTATCAGTGAGCTCCACGTCAACCCGGCAGTGACAAAGAACCAGGCTTTGCACAATCAAGTCAACAACCTCGATGATTATAACAACCCTGCCTATCAGCCAATCCAACACGCGGAATATGCAGCTGAAATTCACTACGACTTCAAAGTGACGAACTGGTTAATGCTTCGACCTAACTTGCAATACCTGGCCAATCCAGGAGGCGTCTATCAGGTTGACAATGCGTTCGTTGCAGGTTTGACCGTTAATAGTAATTTCTAAAGGACCACGTACCAACTCAATTGGGATTACGCCTCAATAACCTGTAATAGCAGGAAAAGACATGAACATCCTAAAGAGCGCGAACGTTATGAAACCCACCCGGCGGACTTTACTCAAAAGCCTGTTGACCGCCTATACCGCTTCATTGGTCCCGTGGGCTCTGGCCGAAACAGTAGACAACGCCGACCAAGGTGCATTTGTCGCCATGTCGGCGATCATTGCCGGGCGACAAACCCTCGACAGTGAGTTGGCGAAAAATCTTTATCAAGCCCTCATCGCTGACGATCCGACCTTCGCCAAGGGCGTCAAGGACCTGCTGACGTTAGTCAACGAGCGCAAGATCGACCCCGCACAATTGCAAAAAATGCTTGATGACGAAAAGTCGCCATTGGCACCTGTTCCGCGAAAAATCGCCACTGCCTGGTTCATGGGCGTCGTGGGCAGTGGTGAGCATGCGCGCTGCCTTGCTTACGAAAATGCCTTGAACGCCGTGATTGTCGCTGATGTGCTCAAGCCGCCGACCTATGCCTATGGTCCTTATGGCAGTTGGGCAAAAAAACCAAATGTAGAGGTGCCAAATGTCTGACCAGCTATCGGCTGATGTTGTGGTTATTGGTTCGGGGATCTGCGGATCGCTGGCAGCATTGAAATTGGTGAAGCAGGGCGCATCCGTTCTGATTCTCGAAGCTGGAGGGGCGATCGACCGTGGACGTATTGTCGCGGCGTTCCGTAACTCAACACGCAAAAGCGATTGGATGTCGCCTTATACCTGCTCGGAATGGGCGCCACATCCCGTCTACAAACCTGTCGATAATGGCTACCTGATACAGGCCGGACCCTATCCATATCCGGCGGAATATATTCGAGGAGTCGGTGGCACCACGTGGCACTGGGCAGCTCAGGCCTGGCGTGTGGTGCCCGGCGATATGCGCATTCACAGTTTGTATGGGGTAGGCGTCGACTGGCCGCTGACGTACGAGGAACTCGACCCTTTCTATCAGGAAGCGGAAGAAATCTGGGGTGTCTCGGGTGCAGAAAATACCGGTTCGCCGCGCAGCAAACCGTTTCCGATGGAACCCGTCACCGAACCCTATGCCATGCGCCGCATACGTGAGCGGCTAGCGCCGACCTACGCGGTGGTGGGCAATACGACCGCACGTAACAGTCGCAGCTACGACGGACGACCAGCTTGTTGCGGCAATAACAGTTGCCAGCCAATCTGCCCGATTGACGCGCAATACCATGGCGGCATCGCGATTCAGTCAGCGGTGGATGCTGGCGCGAAGTTGCAGATCAATGCCGTGGTTTATCGTATCGAGCATGACGACAGTGGCAAGATCGTCGCCGTCCACTATTACGACCCGGATAAAAAAACCCATCGGGTTGCCGGCAAGACGTTCATCCTCGCCGCCAATGGCATCGAGAGTCCTAAGCTGTTGCTGATATCGGCCAGCGACAAATACCCCAACGGTCTGGCCAACAGTTCCGGCATGGTCGGCCGCCACCTGATGGACCACCCAAGTACATCGGTTACCTTCGACGCCGATGAGGAATTGTGGCTGGGCCGTGGGCCACAAAGTCCCAGCTCGATCAACACCATGCGCGATGGTGCCTTCCGCAAAGAGCACGCGCCTTACCGCCTGGACTTTACCAATATCTCCCGGGTGAATAGCGCCACTGACGCACTGATCGCCAGCGGTGTATACGGTCCGGAGTTCGAGAAGCAATTGCGCCATCGTGCGGCGTTTGAGATCAGCCTCAAGGATGTGCTCGAAGTACTGCCTAACCCCGAGAATCGCATCACCCTCAGTTCGCAAAAAGACGCCTTGGGCATTCCCAAACCTGAAGCGCACTACTCCATTGATGACTACACCCGACGGGGCGCCCAAGCGTCGCACAAGGATTTTGCGCGCATCGTCGAACTCATGGGCGGTACCAATGTGCGCTATAGCGCAGAGGGTAATTTCGCTAATAACCAGCACATCACCGGCACCATGAGCATGGGGAATGACCCAAAAACCTCGGTGTGTGACAGCTTCGGTCGGACCCACGATCATGAAAACCTGTTCATCTGCAGCACCGGTGTGATGCCTACCGCGGCGACCATGAACTCGACATTGACCGGCGTAGCCCTGGCGCTACGCACCGCGCATCACATAATGCCCGATCGAATCATTGCTCGCGTATCGCCCTTTGGCTCATCGATCGAACAAGTGCGAGGCTGACCTTCAATGAACTGGAAAAAGTGCCTCATCGGCCAACTGGTTATCTTGGCCACCAGCATCGTAACGCTGCAAGCCAGCGCTGCGACCCCTGACAACGAGCTGATACAGCGCGGCAAATACCTTTCCACCGCCGGCGACTGTGTGGCGTGCCACAGCGCGCCAGGTGGGAAGCCATTTGCGGGCGGGCTTGCGTTGCCGACACCGATCGGCGAGATCATTGCCACCAACATCACCCCGTCAAAAACCGCTGGCATCGGCAATTACACGCTGGAGCAATTCAGTGACGCGCTGCGTAAAGGCATTCGCGCTGATGGCGCGCATCTATACCCGGCCATGCCCTATACGTCTTATGCCAAGGTCAGCGATGACGACGTCAAGGCGATGTACGCCTATTTCATGAACGGTGTCGCTGTCGTGGACACGGCAGCCAAGCCGACTCAATTACCCTTTCCGTTCAACATTCGCTTGTCGATGGCCGGCTGGAATCTGTTGTTCCTCGATAGCCAACCCTACAAGCCAGACCCAGCGCAAAGCCCTGAATGGAATCGAGGTGCCTACCTGACTCAAGGCTTGACGCACTGCAGCGCATGCCATTCGCCACGCAACCTATTGATGGCCGAGGTCGGCTCGAAGGAACTGGCCGGCGGTGAAGTAGGGACCTGGCATGCGCCGAATATCACCTCTGATGCCAACAGTGGCATTGGTGGCTGGGACACCGGTGAGTTGGTCAAATACCTGAAGACGGGCCAGAGTTTGGGTAAAGGCCAGGCAGCCGGGCCGATGGCTGAAGCGGTCGATAATAGCCTGCAGTACCTCACTGACGCTGATCTGAAAGCTATCGCGGTTTACATCAAGAGCGTTCCTGCACAGCGTGAAGCTGCGGACAGTAAACCGGTCTTTGCCTTGGGTCAGAAAACCGATGAGCTGAGCAGCCTGCGTGGTGTTGCATTGCCTGCCGATCCGAACAAGATGACCGGCGCGCAAATCTATGATGGCTACTGTGCTTCTTGCCACCAGGCTCAGGGCCAAGGCAGTTTCGACGGTGGCTTGCCTTCTTTGTCGCACAACACGGCGGTAGGTCGCAGCAACAGCCACAACCTGGTGATGGTCATCCTCGAAGGAATTCATCGTAAAAGCGATGGCTCAGATGTGAGGATGCCCGGTTTTGCCAAAGAATTGACTGACCCGCAGATTGCTACGTTGGCCAGTTACCTGACCAAACACTACGGCAATCCTGGCACCCAGATCAGCGTGGACCAGGTCGTAGAGCAACGGGCTGGCGGGGCGAAATCCCATTTGGCCGCGTTGGCACAGGGGGCCATTGCGGTGGGAGTTATTGTCGTTCTCATACTGGCTTTCTGGCTGATTCGTCGTCGACGTCGTACTTGAGTCGCGCTTATAACGAGAAAGGTAGGCGCTGAACAAAAGGCGGGCTTTCTAAATACGGCAGTGGCGTTAGCGTCAATCCGCGAATTTATTGTCACTGCATCGGGTAAAGCTGCTCATACCCCGATAACGCATGTGCGAGCCCGCTGTTTTATTTTTCTCACTGCTCCTTAAGGGGGTAAATTTTGGGCACCACTTTTAGGGCCCTTTTTGCGCCCAACCTGTCTGCCGTTCAGTTTTCCGTTAAGACACTTATTGGCGCAGGGCTTGCTTTATGGCTAGCCCTGCGATGGGGGCTAGAGCAACCTTCGTGGGCACTTATGACGGCTTTTGTCGTCGCTCAACCGCTTTCCGGAATGGTGCTGCAAAAGGGTCTCGCTCGTTTATTCGGTACCCTGGTGGGAACCACCATGTCGGTGGTTTTTATGAGCATAGCGGCTCAGGCACCGTGGCTTTTTCTCCTTAGTCTTGCGTTATGGCTGGGGTTGACCACCGCCTTTTCCACAATGATGCGTAGCGCCTTTTCCTACTCCTGCGTGTTGGCGGGTTATACCGTCGCAATTATCGCCTTGCCGGCGTTAAGCAACCCTCTAGGCGTTTTCGATCAGGCAGTGGCACGGTGTACGGAGATCAGCCTGGGAATTATGTGTGCAACGTTGGTCAGCGCCTTGTTATGGCCTTCAAGGGTAGAAGTCGCGCTCACCAATCAAGCACGGGAAGCTAGCAAGTATGGTGTTCAGGCGGCACAGGCGAGTTTGGTCGGAGGCGATACGGCTCGTAACGATCTACTCGAGCTGCTTTCCAGAATCATCGCAGTAGATGCTCAGCGCGAGCACGCATGGTTTGAAGGTCATTCCGGACGACAGCGTGCACGGGCTATTGGGGCGCTGGTCCAATCATTATTGATGATGCTGCGCCTTTGTCGTTCAGTCCGTAGGCAATGGCAACAACTGGACGACGTCCAGGCGCATGCCTTGGCACCCTGGTTGGAAGAGGTCAGGCAGGCTTTGTCGGCCCCTGACCAAGCAGAGGTTGAAGCATTGAGGCTCCGACTCTGGGAGCACGCCAATAATCCCCAAAGCAGCAATGCCGAACAATTCTGCATGGGGCGTATGGCATTAGTGCTGGATAACGCTATTGCTAGCAGCCGTGCGCTGAAGGACGTAGAGGAGGGGCGTGGAAACTCCCCGGGGTCGATCAGTCTCGCCGTACACAGAGATGCGGTCTCCGCAGTCTTGTTTGGTACGCGTAGTGCATTGGCTTTTCTGGCGATGGCTTGCCTTTGGCTTGCGACGGCCTGGCCAGCAGCAACCAGCGGAATGTTACTCACTTGCGTGGTGTGTGGGTTGTTTGCAAGCAAGGAAAACGGCGCTCAAATCGGCATGAGTTTTCTACGCGGAATTGCCCTTGCGGTACCGACTGCCCTATTTGTCGGACAGTTTATTTTGCCGCAATGGAGTAGTTTCGCCATGCTCTGTCTGGCATTGGGCGTACCGTTATTCTTCGGTGCACTGGGTATGGCGCAGCCTAAGACCGCCGGCACGGCAACTTCTTTTTGTCTGCACTTTATTGTCCTGATTTCCGTCAGTAATCACATGACGTATAGCGCAGGGACGTTTTTTAATAATGCGATGGCGATTGCTATCGGTGTTTCCGCCGCCGTACTGGCATTCCAATTATTGGTCTTTCGTTACCCCGTCTGGCAAAGCCGCCGATTGCGAAATTCAACCCTTCAGGATCTGGTGCGCTTGACTCAGCGCGACCTAACAGATGCTGAAACCTGGTTCGGTGGCCGCATGGCAGACCGCTTATTACAGTCCGCACAGCTGCGTAAGGATCCGTTGAAAGCTGATCGTTTGCACCTGGACGGCGATATGCACGGGCTGGATATAGGTGATGAACTGATTCACCTGCGTAAATGTCTCGCTATGTCAAAGGTCTCCATGGGAGGGCCTGACAGGCTTTTCTTGAATGCCGTAGCCGACGTGCTTGAGCAACCACCTAGAAGCAAGCGTGCAGGTGCGCTGGATTCAGCAACAGACCTGTTTCTGCAGGCATTGGACCGTTATCCGGATAGTAATGAGCTGCGCCTCGCTCGCGGTGCTGCCCGGCAAATTAGACATAGCTGGCAGCGCTGGTGTGAGAGTCAGGAGGACATCCATGGGTTTACGTGAATGGTCGATAGGTGGGGTGTTGCTCAGCCCCTTTTTGTTTTACATGGCGCTGGCGTTTGCGATCACAATTGGTTTACGAGCGTTGCTGCATTTAACGGGTTTGCATCGGTGGATCTGGCACGAAGCATTATTCGACGTTGCGCTTTTCGTTTGCGTTTTGGCGTTAGTGACCACGGTGTTAGGGCCGTTATAAAAAGGAGTAAATGATGCGCATGTTGGTACGCGTTGGAGTGACCCTCGCGCTGGTCTTGGTGGCTGTGTTTGCTGGGTATGAACTGTGGCGCTATTACATGCTGTCGCCTTGGACACGCGATGCGCGTATTCGCGCGGATGTCACCACCCTCGCACCTGACGTATCGGGTTGGGTAGAGCAACTGAAGGTCGTTGATAACCAGGCGGTCAAGGCTGGAGATCTGTTGTTGACGATTGACCATGACCGTTTCGAGGCTACGTTGCAAAAAGCGCGTGCTGTAGCTGAAACCCAGCAGCAAAAACTAAAGCAAAGTGAGCACCAAGCGCAACGTCGGACCACTATTGGAGCAGGTGCGGTGAGCGCCGAGCTGCTTGAAAACGCTCAAATCGATGCGAAAGTCGCGCGAGCAGCAGTCGATGAGGCATTGGCCGATGTCAGGTTGGCAGAGATCGATTTGGCCCGGAGCACGATGGTTGCGCCACGCAGCGGCCATGTCACTAACTTACAGTTAGCGCAGGGGAACTACGTCAATACTGGACAATCCATCATGGCGCTAGTGGACGACTCGACTTTTTATGTTCTAGCCTATTTCGAAGAAACCAAGCTTCCCCGGGTAAAAGTGGGTGATCCCGTAAAGATTTGGCTCATGAGCACGGGTGAACCTATGCGCGGTCATGTCCAAAGCATAAGTCGCGGCATCACGGACGCCAATACCAACCCTGATCAGCAACTGTTGGCAGAGGTTGAACCCACCTTTAACTGGGTACGCCTGGCACAGCGCATACCCGTGAGAATCAAAATAGATCAAATTCCAGAGGGGAGTATTTTGAGCGCAGGAATGACGGCGAGTGTTCAGGTAGAGCACCAAGAAAAACCCGATAATTGAAATGGCACAGTGTTGCTGGAGTGCCAGACTCATCCGGCAGGATTAGTACGGTATGAAACCTTGCTGTGAATCGGCCTCCCGATAAACCTCCGCGATCACGGCCGCAAGTTCCCCCGGGTGGGTCAGAAAGGCTTCGTGGGGACTGTCGATTTCAACGACGCTGTCGACGTGCAACCTTTGCGCAAACCGTCGTTGCCAAGTCGCTGGCAGGATGTCATCGCGCAGGGTGAGGATGAACGTTGACGGTATTAGACCCGGATAGCCAGGGCGATAAACAGGTTGAATCGCGACAGCGGGTGGCGTTGTTTCTTGCGCGACTTCACCTAGTAGCCATGCCAGTTGAACCGGGTTGAGGTCAGCCCCAAACATAGCGACGGCCATTTGCTCAGGAGAAGTAATGAGCGGATCAAGTGGCCAGCCAACTTCACCTTCCTGCTCGCCGTGCCGTGAGTTGCCGAGCATTTGCATGATCGATTGGCCCTCTTCCGGAACGGCGGTGGCCAAGTAGATCAAATGCCCAAATAGTGCTGGGTCTTCAACGGCCATCATTGGCAGTAAAACCCCGGCTATAGAGTGGCCGAGTAACAGCCCGTCGCGGACATCAAGCTGGCGAAGTTCAGCGTTTAATTCCTCAACGATAGAGGACAGTGTTAGCTCGGTGACAGGCCTGCCACGTTTGGTCCCGCAGCCGGGCATGTCGAGGGTGATGATGCGCTCGAAGCTATTACCCTTTTGTTCCAGAGCTTGGATAAGCTCAGTCCAACACCAAGAACCGTGTTGGCCGCCGTGGAGAAGAATCAGATCGGTCATTATGCGCTCACTTTTTCAGGGCTTTGGGCAATGTCGGTAGAGGCTGCACGCCTTACCATCTGCCGATGCGCAGCGTACGACGTAGCCTTGGTAAACGACTTTGTGCAACATCGTCGCTTCATTGACCTCTTCGCCCGATATCAAGACATGGCCGCCGCGCCGCCCGAGGGATATGCGGTAGTGGGGCGCGGTGTCATCCCGGCATTTGACGCGCACCGGAAATACCTCGGTGCCGTCAGCCAAGACGAAACTGAACTGCTTAGAGCATCGATCCAGTTCCGCGGCCATAAGGTTCTCCAGTGGGTTAGCGTTGAGTTTCTCTAGAAACAATAGCTTCGGCGTTCATTTCCAGTTCGGAGCGCGGGGTGTCGAAGAACTTGTAGCCGCCTTTGAGCCCGTCGTTCACCAGCGCCCACATACCCTTGTTAAAGTCGTAACTGACGTTCTTCACGTTGTAAGGCAGGGTTTTGTCATACAACTGCACCCCACTTAGGAAGATCGAACGGTACAACGAGCCACTGGCATCCCAGGCGTCATACAGGCCGGTGCCAAAGTTGTCTTCATCAAGGTAATAGGTGCGCTTGCTGTAAACGTGACGCATGCCCGGCTTGAGGGTCGCTTCAACTACCCATACGCGGTGCAACTCCCAACGTTCGCATGCAGGGTTGGCGTGGTGCGGCGTAAATTGGTCTTCCTGTTTGCAGTCAAAATAAAATTTGTAGGCGTTGTAGGGAATGTACATCTCTTTGCGCCCGACTAACTTGTAGTCGAAACGATCCTGCGCGCCCGAGAACATCTGAAGTTCGTCGAACAAGTTAACCCCGCCCTGGTTCGATACTGGCGTGTCGTAACCAAATTCGGGCGCCAGCTTGATGCGTCGCTGGCCAGGTGTGTAGCTCCAGGCACGGCGTGGCTTGGCAATCGGGTCGAGGTAGTCGTCAAGTACGATCAACTGGCCCGCACTGCGCGCCGGGTATTTATCCAGCGCGTAAACCCGGGCGTACATCTGCGGGTCACGGTCCGCTTGCTTGACCTGATAGTAAGGCTGCTCTTCGAACGTCCGTTGCTCGGCGGTTTTGGTGAGTTGGCCGTTAGCATCGATGACCCAGCTATTGGAGGAAGAGGTGGTCGAGTAACCATGACCGATCTTGTAACGCAGTTGCTGGTTCCACATGACCTCGTTGCCGTTTTTTGGAACCGGGAAGGGCAGGCCGCCACGGCACACCGGGTCTACCGCCAGCCCGTCGTTGAGGGTTTTGCAGCTGCCGGCGTTACGCACAGTGGCGTCGAGGACTTCTTGTGGGTAGGCGGTAGTGCGGTGGCTCGGGTAGATGTCCAGGTAGTACTCGGGGTACTTCTTGAGCAGTGTTTTCTGCCCGTCGCTGAGCTTGTCCGCGTACTTGTCCATGTTTTTCGAATCAATCCGCACCAGCGGCTTTTCATCTTTGTACGGGTCGACCCAGAAACCGCTGTCGGCTATGAAGCCCGGCGGCGCAGTGCGCAGGCCGCCCTCGTAGGCCGGGATCGAACCGTCGGCGTTACCGGCACGGATCGCACCGAACGGGGTCAGGGTTTTTCCTAGTTCCGCGGCTTCTTGCGCAGTCACTGCAGCCACGCTGACGGCAGAACAACCGAGCAGCGCGAAGGCCAGGACCAGGCTAGGGGTTTGATGTCGTAACACGGGCGTTTCTCCTGAATTCTTGTTGGAGACCAAGCAGAAAAGTTATCTGACTGCTTAGAAAGAGGTCTTGAACGTGAAGGCCAGCCAGCCGCGATCGGTACTGCCCACGCCGCCGTTACCGCCCACGGTGTTGCCGGCTAGGGTTTTCGATTGGGCGGTGGTGTCGGCGTAACGCAAGCCGAACTCGTAACGTTGGGCGTAGGTGAGTTTGACCCCGGCGGACCAGGACAGTGAGCCTTCGTTGCCGCCACCGGCAGTGGCAGCGTTACCGTGCAGGCCGTAGTTGGTAGTGATTGGTACGTCCATGTCCCATGACGGGAAAATCGACAGGTAAGTCGGCGTGAAGTTGACCGCCAAGCCGTAATAGTCGCGGGTCGAGCAACCATCGGACTTGTCACCCGCACCGGCGACACCGGTGCGCTCGTTGACACAGCCTGGCTGGCCCACACCGTCGTACAACTCTTTGTGTTCGGTGACGCGTTGGAGGTGGCTGTAGGCAAATTCGGCAACGACCGTGGCGTTCTCGGCCAGGAAGCTGCGCGGCATCAGGTACACGCCGTTGGCGATAAAATGCAGAGTGTCGCCACGCGGCCCTTGGTCATCAGTCGGGTCCACGCTGGTGGCATTCAGCGCGCCGTTCATGCGGTATGACAACTCGCTACCCACCGAGACCGATTCGATAACCCGGGAAAAGCTCAAGCCCACCAGCTTGACGTCACGCGGGTACACCAGGCGATAGTCGGCCTGGGCGAAGCGTATTTCCGGCGCCAGCCACGGTTGGTAATCGTCAAATTGGCGGTAGTAGGCGCCAAAGTTCGATTCGATGGACTCGACGTTCAGCTTGGCCATCACGCCCCAGTTGGCGCTATCACGGCCGAACTTGGAGGAGGAGTGGTTAAGGTATTGACCGTTGCCCAGCGGCAAGCGATCGGTGCCTTCGAAAAACGGGTCCGCCGGACCAAAATAGGTGCCGCCATACGGTAACCGGGTGTTTTCCCATTCATAGAAATATTGCCCGGCGATGGTCAGGGCATCGGTGACCTGCGCCTTGGCAAATATCTGCCCGACCGGCAGGAACACTTCCTTGATCTCGATCCCTGGACTGGTGACTGCCTTCACACCGTCCGTAGGCGCCTGGGAGTAGGAAATCGAATGCGCAGCGAACAGTAAACCTTCGCCCCAATAGTTAGTTTGCCGACCGACTTTGACGTTGACCAGCGCACCCGCCAGCGAGAAGTTTTTCCAGACAAAGGCGTCCAGTATTTCGCCGGACGGACCATTGACGTATCGACTGACCTGCGAACTGTAATGGTTGTTGTTGTAACTGGTGCCGTAGGCGGGGTTGCTTGGACTGACGCTGCTATCGTCATAGGCTTGGTCATACCAGCCCGCAGCGCTCATGCGTGCGCCCCAGTTGTTGAGGTAGGAGAAGTCCAACTCGGTCAACAGGTCGAGGCGGTTGGTGACGACGTCGCCCTTGTTGAACTTGCCGTCCGACTCGTCATAGTTGGGGTTGTTCATGATGCGGCTGTCCTGGCCCTCCGTGCGCATTCCCAGGGTGTAACGAACGGTGTTGTCCCAGCGCAGCTGGTAGTCGGGATTGGGTAGCTCGATCGAGTCGGCGCAGGCCAGACCGCTGGCGCCCAGCACCAACAACGTGATGGCTCCGCGCGTGACGGCGTTGCGCCCCTGCAAGGTCATGTCTTTCATCGGTTTACCTTATTTTTATTGTCAATGCGTGGTTCGGGAAGCGCGCTTGGCTGACTTAGCGGCCAATGGGGTAAATGATCGACTTTTCCTGGGTGAACTCTTTGAGCCAGTCGGGACCGAATTCACGGCCGATACCGGAGCGCTTGAAACCGCCGATGGGTGCATAGGGCATCTGTCCGCCACCGCCATTCAGGTACACGCTGCCTGCGCGGATGCGCCGGGCCATGTGCAATCCGGTGGCGGCGTCTGCAGTGAAAATCCCGCCATTGAGGCCGAAGCGCGAGTCGTTTGCGATGGCCAATGCCTGTTCATCGGTCTCGAAACCAATCGTCACGCCCACCGGGCCGAAGATTTCTTCCTGAGCGATTTCCATGTCATTGCGCACGTCATCGAACAGCGTCAACTCGCTGAAGAAGCCGCGTTTAAGGTCCGCCGGGCGTCCGCCGCCGCACACCAGACGCGCTCCGCTCTCGCGGCCCCGGTCGATAAAGCCCTGAACCTTGGCCCGCTGAGATTCGCGGATCAGCGGCCCCATCATCACCGTCGGGTCGGCTGGGTCGCCGACTTTGATCTGGCTGGCGATGGCCTGAGCGATCTGCATGAACGGCGCGCGGATAGATTCATGCACCACAAACCGCGTCAGCAGTGCGCAACCCTGACCAGCGTTCACCGTCAAGCCGCCGACCGCTGCCATCGCTGCCGTTTGCACGTCGGCATCGGCCCGTACGATCAGTGCTGATTTGCCGCCAAGCTCCAAGTGAACACGTTTGAGGGTGGGGGCAGCCTGGCTCATGATGCTGATGCCGACGGCTTCGGAACCGGTGAAAGAAACCATGTCCACGCGCGGGTCACTGCTCAGCAGCGCGCCGATCTGAGGGCCGCCGGTAATGATATTCAGCACCCCGGCGGGAAGCCCGATTTTTTCCGCCAGTTGCCCGAACAGCAACGCTGAGTAAGGGGTGAATGGCGAAGGTTTGAGCACCAGCGTGTTGCCGGCCAGGAGGGCAGGGAAGACCTTTGCCAAGTTCAACAGGAACGGGAAGTTGTAGCCGGTAATGCCCGCCACCACGCCGATTGGCTCGCGCTCAATGCTGCCACCGCCCAGCAGTAATGGGCCGCCGGGATTGAACGGATTAGGTGCTGCGTGCGTTGCAATCTGCCGGGGTTCGCCGTTCAACGACTGATCGATGGCGGTCAGCACATGGCCCAGCGGCATATCCACTTGCATCCCATAAGTCACGCCTTGGGAGCAGCCGACTTCAGCGATGATCAAGGCGGCAATGGCTTCGCGTTCTGCAACCAGTGCCGCATGCAGGCGCCGCAAATAACCGGCGCGCTCGTGCATGCTCATCAGCGGCCACGGCCCATGATCGAAGGCATGGCGTGCGGCGGCGATGGCAGCCTCTGCGGTGCTCTTGTCGCCGACGGGCGCGTGTCCAATCACCGCTTCGGTGGCCGGGTTCAGTACTGCTTCGTAGTCCGTCGTCGGCACCCAGTGACCGTCGATGTACAGTTTGTCCAAATGAGTAAAGGGAATGCTCATCAGCATGTCGCTCCTTCAATTTTGCCGGTCATGAGTTCCGCAGCGCGCATGGCAACGGCCATGGCCGGGGCGTTGGTGTTGCCGGATGGCAGGGTCGGCATCACCGAGGTGTCGACCACGCGCAGGCCTTTAACGCCACGCACACGCAGGTGCAGGTCCACCACCGAGGCTTGGTCGTCGCCCATGCGGCAGGTGCCGGAAACGTGAAATGCGGTTTGACCGTAATGGCGCAACGCAGCGAGGATCTGCTCATCGGTTTGCGCGTCAGGGCCGGGGGTGAGTTCTTTGACGATGAACGGCTTGAGCGACGGTTGCTCGGCCAGTTTTCGGAACCAGCGGACCAGCGCAATGCCTGCGGTGCGGTCGACTTCGGCGCTCAAATAGTTGGCATCGATAAGCGGCGCCACCGACGGGTCTTTGGATTGGATACGGATTTCACCCTGGCTTTCGGGGTGCAGAAAATAACCGCCGAGGGTCAGGCCTGGCTTTTTGTCGATCATCACTTTGTTGCCGTCGCCCAGCATCGAGTACAAGCTCACGCCGATTTGCGCGTCGGGACGATCCAGGCCCTTGCGGGTTTTGACGAAGCCGCCAGCCTCGTGGGCTGCGTGGGTCATTGGGCCTTTCTTGCTGACGAAATAACGCAGCACCGAGCGCAGCAATCCGAAACCGGAAAAGCTGTGATTGAAGCTGCCGCGGGTAACCCGGTACTGCATGGCGATGTACAGGTGTTCACGCAGGTTGCGACCGACGTTCGGCGAATCGCTGACCACCTTTATGTCCAGCGAACGCAGCAGGTCACCGGGACCGACACCCGATAGCTGCAGCAATTTCGGACTCTCGATGGCCCCCGCGCACAGTACGGCCTCGCGAGCGATACCTACCGTGCTCTGACCTGATGCATCGCGAAGCTGCAGCGTCACTGCTCGGCCGGCCTTGAACTCGATGAGTTCCACGGTGGTGCCTGTGAGCACGGTCAGGTTAAGGCGCTCGCGTACAGGATCAAGAAACGCCTTGGCGGCGCTGAAGCGCTGACCGCCCCAGGTGGTTTGCGGTTGGTAGCCGAAGCCGCCGTGTTTCACCGCGTCGACGTGGTTGGTATCAGCCACTTTCGCCGTCCCGAGCTGAGCGGCTGCGGCGATCACCGCGTCACACAGTTCATCGCCGGAGGGATGCACACTGACTTTCAGCGGGCCACCCACGCCACGCCAATCTGCGGCACCCAACTGGTGGTCTTCGAGGGCGACAAACTGCCGGCCAATGTCTTTCCAGCCCCAACCGCTGCAGCCATTGGCTTCCCAGCCATCGTAATCAGCCGGAGCGCCGCGCACATAGACCATGCCGTTGACAGAACTGGAGCCGCCCAGGGTTCGGCCCTTGAGCCATAGTTCGTTGCCGAGGTCTTTGCCGCGTGAGGCCTGATAGTCCCATACGTGGGGGTTGCCGGGCGCCAGCAGTTTGCCGATGCCTCGGGGCATGGCGATCATTGCACTGCTGTCTTGCGGGCCGCTTTCGATCAGCAGCACCGATACAGTGGAATCGCTGGACAGCCGATTTGCCATCACGCAGCCGCAAGAGCCCGCGCCGACAATGACGTAGTCGTAGGATTTGTGCATTTTTATTGTTCTGCTCTACAGGGAAAGTACTGGACAGAACGGACTCTAAAACCGTCGCCACACATCCACAACGGACAGAAAACCCGATCTGTTCGGTATGGCTTGAAACTGACTTGTTGAACAGTGCTGAACACCGCTGCTTGCTTGCTCTGTGGGCCTGTGACAGTCTTGGCGAAGTTTATTGAAACACTCCTGAAGAAACTGTTTAAAAACCACTACAAAAAGATATTCACCAAGCCTCTCACGTAGAGATTCCGGATGAATCAGAATATTCCCACCGTTGCCGACTGGCCCCATGAGTCGGACGTCAGCGGCGACCGACATGCCTTACGCGCGCAACGCACGCGCGAACTAATGCTGGTGACCATGTATCACCTGGCACTGGAGAAGGATTACTGCGACATCACGGTGCAGGATCTTCTCGACCGATCAGGCATCGCACGGTCGACGTTTTATACCCACTTTCGCGACAAAGAAGACCTGCTGGTCGCCGGCTACGGGGTCATGGGTGCGCCCGCGATAAAACTCAGTAGCGTCGCGGGTCGAGAGCGGGTGGTGCTGGATGTGTGCGGCTGGTTATTTTTGGCAACCGAGCAGCACGCGGCATTGACCACTTCGTTGATGAGTGGAACGTCTCGATACATTGTCTTGGCACACTTGGAAAACCTGCTGGTCGTTCAGGTTCGTGAGCACATGAAGACGCACAACGCTTATGACTCCAGCGGTTTTAGCGGTGAGATTGCGGTGCGCAGCCTGGTCGGCGGGTTGCTCGCTCTTTGGCTTTGGTGGGTGCGCCACGATTATCCCTGCGCGGCGCTAGGACTCAGTGCAACTTTCAACGGACTGATGAGCCAAGGCATTTGGCCCGAAACGGATTGCACTGCCTGATCCACAGGTAGGGCTACCCGTCTAACGATGTCTTGTGAGAAGGAGTCATCCCGCTTGAGTTTTGAACGTCAAACTCGAAACGCCCCGATCAATTGTTTTAACTCTGCTATCTGAACGGTCAGCTCACCGCTGGCACGTTCTGTCTTATTGGCACCGGAGGCAGTGCGTTCACCCGCCTGGTTGATCGCGACGATGTTGCGATCGATATTATGAGCCACAGCCATCTGCTGCTCGGCAGCGGTCGCGATTCGCTGGTTCTGGTCGACGATCTGGCCCACGGCATCAAGTATATTGACCAGCGCTTTCTGCACCTGCCCTGATTGGCCGACTGCGCCGTTGGCGGTGTGATGACTCAGGCCCATGGCTTTTACCGCAGCCCCTACGCCGTTTTGCAGGGCTTCGATGGTCTGTTGAATTTCGTCGGTGGATTGTCGAGTACGTTGAGCCAACGTGCGTACCTCATCGGCCACTACGGCAAATCCCCGGCCTTGTTCGCCAGCGCGTGCGGCCTCAATCGCCGCATTCAGCGCCAGTAAATTGGTTTGCTCGGCGATACTCTTGATAACGTCCAGGACGGTGCTAATTGACGTACTGTCGTTGGCCAATTGATTGATCACAGTAACCGAACACTCGATTTCCTCGGCCAATCGCACGATGCTTTTTTGCTGCGAATCGAGCAGCCCGCGGCCACTGGCGGTTTCCAGGTTGACACTCTGCGCGCTGGCGACCGCGGCGACGGCACTAAGTGCGACCTCTTGGGCCGTTGCCGTCATTTGGTTCATTGCGGCGGCGACCTGTTCAATCTGACCTCGTTGATCTGTAACGGCCACGCTGCTTTGTGCCGAAACCGTTTCTACCTGGCCGGCCTGAAGCTGAACTTCGCCCACCGTGCGACCGACTTGTTCGATCAAGTCATGGATCTTCTGCACCGTGGTATTGAGCGCCAGGCCGAGGTCGCCCAGTTCATCGCGGCTTTGTGCATGGAAGCTGACGGTCATGTCTCCTGTAGCGACCTTGCCCATCACCTGTCGAAGGCTGCGCAAGGTGCCGCGGGTTGCGATATAGAAGGCCGCAAACAGGTAAAAGATCGTCACGAACACCACGGCAACGCCGGCACTCAGTATCAGCATGTTGTTGCGCTTCTGCGCCAGGCGCTGCTGCAACTTATCGTCGAGCACGTGCAGGGTGGCATCGTTTAATCGATAGGTAGTGGCCATCAGTTCGCTGACCCGGTCATAAAACTGTTGCCACGGCATCTCGAGTTCGTCGGCAGCTACCACGTTTTTTTCGAACAACAGCCCACCTTGTTTCAGCGACGCCCGGCTGGCCGTTGCCAATGCCTGGAGCTGTTGTGTGGTGCTTGGGCTGACAAGCAACGCTTCGTCCAGCCTAAGGCCATAATCTGCGTCCAGTTTGTCCAGCGCATTGAGCAGGATGTCGAACTTCACGTTGGCAGAGGTGTTCAATAGCTTCTGCGCCAATGAGTAGGACCCCATCGTGCGACCTTGACCGAGCATCGACGTCACCTGCGCAGTCACCGTATTGACCAGCTCGATGAGCTGACGAACTTCAGGTTCATCGTCCTGGCTGAGCCCTGCCTGGCTGGCGATGATGCGGCAAAGCAGTTGAGCATCGGCGAGTATCCGGTCGATGATCAGACTCTTGTTCTGTAAGGAAGTCGCAGTCTGCTGCGCTTTGAACTGCTTGATCATCTGGTCGCGTTTGCTATTGAACGCGGCAATCTGGTCGTCGTCGATGCTGACCACCGCCAGCCTTTGCAGAGTGCTCATCACCTGTTGTTCAAGGGTGGCGATGCGCGACTCGAGGTCTTCGTTTTTGCCGGAAGGTCCGAGGATCGCATTGATTTCGGCCAGGTTGCTCAGCGCCTCCAGATCCTTGCGTAAGCCCAAGCTTGAACCCAGCAGATCCAGGCTTTGCAGCTCGACTTGGGTGCTCACGTACCGACGATACGAGTCGCGAACCAAATAGAGATTGCTGGCCAGCATCGGCAGGAAAAAAAGCATGCTCATGAGACCGAATTTTTTGGCGAAGCTCAGGCGGTTCATCAGTGCAATTGCCGGATACATCAAGCTCATCATTTAGCCTTTTCCTTTCTGTTTTTATTTTTGTTCTTTAAAGCACGGCTTGTGAATTTTTCGAGTCATGCCCACTGATTCAGTCGGGGTATTCACATTAGTTATTCTTGATTAAGAATACTAGTCTGTATTGAAAATTATGTTATTCATTGAACTGGCCGGAACGGCTGGCCAGCTAGCAAAGCCATTTAGGTGGCCTTTAAAAATAAGAAGAGTTGAGGGTGTGCCATGAGCGACGGGATTCTTCACGCGATTCGGGTCATCGATGTGTGCAGCGGTATCGCCGGCTCGGCTGCAGGTTTGCAGTTGAGCGAAGCAGGGGCCGAGGTAGTGAAAGTCGAACCTGCTGCAGGCAACCGTCAGCGTGGCACGCCGCTCTTCCGCGTGCTCAATCGCGGAAAACTCAGCGTAGCCTTAGACCTTGAAACGCCTGATGCGCTAGGCGATTTGCTGGCTACTGCGGATGTACTCATACATGAGTTCACCCCCGCTAAAGCCGCCGCCCTTGGGCTGGATGACATTACCTTAGGCAAGCGTTTTCCTCGACTGGTGGTCTCGGCTATTGGTGGCTGGCCGCCGCGCCATGAATTGGCCAATGCACTGCCCAGGGAAACCCTGGTACTGGCCCGGCTCGGGCTGCTTGATGAGCAACCCGGTCACCGCCCAGGGCCGGTTTTTGTGCGCATGCCGTTCGCCAACTGGCTGGCCTGTTGGCTGTGTGTGGTTGGGGTCATGGCTCGGTTGATCGCCCGGGACCGAGACGGTCGCGGCGGCCCGGCGCATACCAGCCTGGCGCAGGCGGCACTGGTGCCGATGACCATGCACTGGACCCGTGCCGAAACGCCGACCGCAGTATTCGCCAAAGGGCTGGATAAACACATTCCGATTCCGTTACACCAGTGCAGCGATGGCCGCTGGATTCATGTGCATTACTCACCGGATAAAGCGCCTTGGATGTCGGCTGCGTTCACCGAATTTGGTGACGCCGAAGTGGCCCGGCTCAATGCGTTATGGCCGCCCAGCCATGTAGCGCCAAACTTCGGTGCGAACCGGGCGGTGTTCGCCACCCGACCCGCCCAAGACTGGGTAGAGCACCTGTGGGCACACGATGTGGCCGTGCAAATCGCCGCACCTTTTGGCTCGATTTACTTCGACGAGCAGGCGCGGCTCAACGGCTACGTGGTTCCGGTCGACGATCCGCTGCTGGGGAACACCTTCCAGCCAGGGCCTTCTTATAGCGTCGAACCCCCAGCTCAAGTGCGTGGCCCCTTGCATGCATTGGGTGCGGATAACGCTCGCGTTTCGGCCCATCAGCCTGCGGTCACGGCGCAACCAGAGCATCCTGTGCATACCGCGTTGCCACCCTTGCACGGTCTGAAGGTGCTTGATCTCGGCGCCTATCTGGCCGGTCCGTTCGCCTGCATGATGCTGGCTGATCTGGGAGCCGAAGTGATCAAGGTCGAAGCACCGGCCGGGGACGCGATGCGTCGGTTGGAGCGTACTTTTAGCGGAACTCAACGGGGCAAACGCGGGGTTGCTTTGAAGCTTGGCGATCCTCAGAGCCAGCCGTTGGTGGACGCGTTAGTGCGCTGGGCAGACGTGGTTCACCACAACATGCGCCTACCTGCTGCGCGCAAACTCAAGGTCGATTACGCAAGCCTGCAAGCGCTTAATCCAGGTCTTCTTTACTGCCATGTCAGTGCTTATGGACCCCATGGCCCGCGTGCCGATTGGCCCGGTTTCGATCAATTGATGCAGGCCTCGTGTGGCTGGGAAACTGCTCAGGGTGGACTCGGAAATCCACCGCAATGGTTGCGATTTGGCGTGGGCGATTTCTTTGCTGGCTTGTCATCTTTGTATGCCTTGTTGCTGGGCCTTTATCAGCGCAATCGCAGTGGCGAAGGGCAGATGGTGGCGTCGTCGCTGCTCGGCGCTACGATGCTGTCGATGAGCGAAGCGGTGGCGTTTGACGACGGCACTGTCAGTGAAGTCGATGTGCTCGACAGTGAGCAAACCGGGCTGGGCGCGGAGCATCGTTTGTACCGCTGCACCGACGGCTGGATAGCCGTGGCGGCGTTAGAGCCCACGGAGATCGAGCACTTTCAGGCGACGGTAGGCGCCACGCCAACGGCTTATTTCAGCACACGCAGTCAAGCCCAGGCGTTGGCGGATTTGCACAGCGCCAAGGTGCCCGCGGAGATTGTTAGCGAAGCACAGCTCGATCCGTTTCTCGACGATCCGGCGCATGCCGCCGCTGGCCTGCATGCCCATTACCCCCACGCGGTTTACGGCCATCTGCAGCAGATCGGCGGCTTCTGGGATTTCGGCGATCTGCCGCTTTCTCTCAACCGTGCGCCGCCGGCATTGGGCGAACACAGCCGCGAAGTGCTTAACGCCCTTGGTTTTACCGACGACCAGTTGCAACCGCTGGCCGACGCTGGCCTGCTAAAACTTTAGGTCGACCCTTTCTCGCTACAAGGAACTGACATGCACGAGCTTTACATGCACGAGCTGGATTTCAGCGGCAAGACTGTATTGGTCATCGGTGGCTCAAGCGGAATCGGCAACGGGATCGCGCAAAACTTCCGGAGTCGCGGCGCCGAGGTATACGTCTGGGGTACGCGAGCAACAGCAGCGGATTACGCCGACTCGTCAGACTCCAATCTGCAGGGCTTGCATTACGCCCAAGTCGACGTCGGCGACGCTGCTCAGATAGAGCGCGCGCCCATTGTCTTTGGACAGCTGGACGTGCTGGTTCAGGCCCAAGGAACAGTGTTGTACGACCGCCAGGAATTTCAGGTGGAGGGCTTTCGCAAGGTGCTGGACATCAACCTCACCAGCCTCATGGTGTGTGCGCAAAAGTTTCACCCGCTACTCAAGGCGGCGCAGGGCGCGTTGATCATCGTCAGCTCGGCAGCCGCCTTCCATTCCACTCGTGGTAACCCGGCCTACAACGCGTCGAAAACCGGCGCGTTCGGTCTGACCCGAACTTTGGGCGAGGCGTGGGCGCGGGACGGGATTCGGGTCAACGGCATCGCGCCAGGGTTGGTGGAAACCAAATTGACGCGCATCACCACTGGCAATCCGAAGCGTCTTGAAGGGGCGTTGCGCACTATTCCATTGGGGCGTCTCGGTACTCCCCAAGACATGGCCAACGTCGCGCTGTTTCTTGCTTCACCGCTGGCCAGTTACATGCTTGGCCAAACCCTATTGGTTGACGGCGGAATGTTACTCGCCTGATTGCATATTGAAAGGAGGGCCCGATGGCCTGGGATTTTGAAACCGATGCCGATGTTCAGGCAGAACTGGACTGGATCGAGCACTTCGTCCGTGAAGAAGTCGAACCCCTGGAGCACGTGCTTGGCAGCCCGTGGAATATCCATGACCCGTTGTTCAAGGAGCTGGTGCGACCGCTGCAAGCGCAAGTGCGTGAGCGCCGCTTGTGGGCCTGTCACTTAGGTCCGGAACTGGGCGGGCCAGGTTACGGCCAGGTACGTTTGGCTCTGATCAACGAAATCCTCGGTCGTGCGCTGTTTGGCCCCATCGTTTTTGGCTGCCAAGCGCCGGACTCCGGCAACAGCGAAATCCTCGCGCACTATGGCACCGTCGAACAAAAACGCGCCTACCTGCAACCGTTGCTGGACGGCGAAATTGTCTCCTGTTTCGCGATGACTGAACCCCAAGGCGGCGCCGACCCTAGTGTGTTTACCACCGAGGCGCGACGCGATGGTGACGACTGGGTCATCGACGGCGAAAAGTGGTTCGCCTCCAATGCCCGCTACGCTGCGTTTGTGATCGTGATGGCAGTGACCGACAAAAGCCTTGGCGCCCATGGCGGCATGTCGATGTTCATCGTGCCGACCGACACACCGGGACTGCTGATCGAGCGCAACGTTGGCATCGCCGATGATCCGGCCGCAACCCATGCCTACCTGAAATTCAATCAGGTTCGTGTGCCGTCCAGCAGCATGCTTGGCGAACCGGGACAAGCGTTTGTGGTGGCTCAGGTTCGGCTCGGCGGCGGGCGCGTTCACCACGCCATGCGGGTCATAGGTCAGGCGCAAAAAGCACTGGATGCCCTATGCCAGCGGGCCTTGTCGCGCAGCACCCAAGGCAGTCGGTTGGCAGATAAGCAGATGGTCCAGGAAAAGATCGCCGATTCGTGGGTCGAGCTGGAACAGTTCCGCCTGTTGGTGATGCGCACCGCGTGGCGGATCGACAAGTATCAGGACTATCGCCGGGTGCGCAAAGACATCGCGGCGGTCAAAGCGGCGATGCCCAAAGTGTTGCACGACATCGCCGCCCGGGCGTTGCAGGTCCACGGGTCGCTAGGAGTCAGCGAAGAAATGCCGTTTGCTGGTTTGATCATTCGCTCGTTCCAGATGGGCCTGGCGGACGGTCCGACTGAAGTGCACAAGGTCACGGTTGCCAAGCAACTGCTGCGTGATTATCAGCCGCAAGAACAGATGTTCCCCGATTACCACCGGCCGACGGCGGCGGCCAAAGCTCGGGAAAAGTACCGTGTGGAACTGGCCCGCTGTGGCGAACGGGAAACCCAGCGATGAGCAGCGATGACTGGCAAGCCTTGGTAGACATCTGCCGGTTGACGCGTTGGATGGACGCGCAAGGTCTGGAAAACGGCCCAATCAAAGACCCAAAACGCTTGACCGGTGGCACGCAGAATCTGTTGCTGCACTTTCGGCGTGGCGAGCGTGAGTTCGTGCTGCGTCGACCGCCGTTGCACCCGCGTCAGGACGGCAGCAAAACCATCGCCCGAGAGGCGCGTGTTTTGGCGGCGCTGGCGGGGACGGGAGTGCCCCACGCCGGTTTGATTGCAGCCTGTGATGACACCGCTGTGCTTGGTGCCGGCTTTTACCTGATGCAACCGGTGGATGGCTTCAATGCTTCGGCGGGGATGCCCGAGTTACATGCCAGCGATCCGCAGGTTCGTCGCGAGATGGGCTTTTCAATGGTCGACGCCTTGTTGCGGCTAGGCGAAGTCGATTATCGGGCAGTGGGTCTGGATGATTTCGGCAAGCCCGAAGGGTTTCTCCAGCGTCAGGCGCCGCGTTGGTTGTCGCAACTGCGCAGCTATTCCGATTACCTCGGTTGGCCCGGTGCTGCCGGGTTGCCTGATGTCGAGGCAATTGGGCAATGGCTGGTGCAAAACTGCCCGACTCACAACACCCCCGGGATTTTGCATGGCGACTTTCACCTGTCGAATGTGATGTTCAGCAACAGCGGCCCGCAGTTGGCTGCGATCGTCGATTGGGAACTGGCAACCCTCGGCGATCCGCTGCTGGATCTTGGGTGGCTGGTGGTCAGTTGGCCAGAAGCCGACGGCCGTGGCGCGGGGACTATTCATGTGCAGCCGTGGGGCGGGTTTCCCAGCGCCGATGAGCTGATCGCCCGATATCGCGCCGCCACTCGCCGCGACCTGTCCGCGCTAGATTGGTACATCGTGCTCGCCGGCTTCAAGCTCGGCATCCTCCTTGAAGGCAGCTACGCCCGAGCCTGTGCCGGCAAGGCACCCATGGATGTCGGCCAGACCCATCACGCGTCGGCGTTGCGTCTGTTCGAGCGCGCGCACGCCACGCTTTCGCGCAACAAACCGAACTCTCAGTGGTAAACCTTGAAAGGAGCCTCGCAATGGAAACCCGTTTGCAGCTACAAGGAAGGAAGATCATCGTCACCGGCGGTGCTCGCGGGATTGGCGCCGCGGTTGTGAAAGCGTACGTCGACGAAGGTGCTTATGTGGTGAGCCTGGACATAGGCGAAAGCGCGGTGCCAACAGCGGAGCGGGGCGGTGGCTGGGCCAAAAGTTATGTGTGTGATATCTCCAGCCCCGAGTCGATCAACCAAGCCTTCGCCTGGGCCTCACAGCAATTGGGTGGCCTGGATGTGTTGGTGCACGCAGCTGGCATTGCCCCAAATGCCATGGCCCATGAAATCGAACTGGATGAATGGGAACGGGTGTTTGCGGTCAATACTCGCGGTACCTTCCTCACCAATCGTGCTGCCTATGAACTGCTCAAGAGCCATGGCGGCCGCATCATCAACTTCGCCTCTGCGGCAGGGGTGGTGGGTCAGCCGGGTAAGGCACATTACGCGGCAAGCAAGGGCGCGGTATTGGCGTGGACCCGCACAGTGGCGCGGGAGTGGGGCGCAAAAGGTATTACCGTCAACGCTATTGCGCCGGCAATGTGGACGCCCATGTACGAGAACACCCGGGCCAGCATGTCGGCTGATCAACTCAAACAGCACGACGCCTTCATGGACGGGCAAATTCCCATCGGCGGTCGCTTGGGCGATGCAGCACAGGATTTGGCCCCGGTACTGGTGTTTCTGGCGGGAGAGGGTTCGCGTTTCGTCACCGGCCAGACGCTGATGATTGACGGCGGGATGGTGATGCTCAGCTAAGGCGGCTGTAACCACTTCGCCTGGCTAACCGAAAATAGTCTGAACTTGCATCAAGGTGGGCTTCTCTACTGCTGTGTGTGCATTGCTTGCACACTTTTCGGAGATATGCCTAATGAACAGGTTTAGCTTTTTACTTGTGAGTGTCGTTGTCTGCTTGCCGCTACTGGCAAACGCCGACGATTTACTTATGGATAAACACCTCAATGGCCTGAAGATCGACGCCGGGATGGAAGGTAACAGCGACAGCGGCGGCCAGAGCGCCAGTGGCGCCTTGCAGGCATTAAAACTTACCAATAATGACTCGGTTGCGGTGATATGCATGCTCAAACCAGGCCCGGCCGAGTCAAGCGATGCACAGTCGCCACCGGCGGTCATGGCCCCAGGCGAATCGGCGACTTTGCGGGTTGAGGGTAAATACACCGGCGCACCGCTCAAGGCCAGTCTGGAGTGCCATAAGAAGTAACGATTGCGTTAGTTCGGTGCGCCCGCAGTGGGCAATAGGGCGCCGCTGATCATCTTCATCTGTAGTTCGACTGCCGCCGTCATCGACAGGTGCGGGCCGAACCAGTTGCCTGCATCGTTGAGCAGAGATAGCAAGCACGGAACTAAGGTGTTGACCGGCACTGGCTTGAATACCTGGCGCTCGATGCCGTGATGCAAGATCGCGGTCAATCGTTGAGAGCACACGGCGCGCAGGTGTTGAATGCGCACTTGTTGCTCCTGTTCCAGGCATCGGAACTCCATGCGCGTCAGGCGTGCGCGTTGATCCTGACGGAGGGTGAAATGCAGGTGTGCGCGCACAAAAATGCCAAGGGCTTTGAGCGGGTCTGCCCCTAGGGGTTTGAAGGTGGGTAGGGCATGCAGTAGCTCGGTTTCATAGCTTTCGATCAGCTCAAACAGCAGCGCCTGTTTACTCTCGAAATGGTTGTACAGCGACCCCGCCTGCATCCCCACGGCCGATGCCAACTGACGCAAACTCACCGCCTGGAAACCCTGCTCGACAAACAAACACAGCGCTACATTTCTGATGTGTTCGCGGGGGGACGTACAGATTCTTTCGGCGACGGACATAAGATTGCTCTTTAGCAGATCTGTGAAGCCGACGTGCTGGCGACGGCATAAACACACAAAGCTTCCCGAATGAATTCGGTCCCACAGGTGGTAGTAGATCCCCTAATGTGGGACTGAGTCATTTGGGAGGCCGCCGGCGCGGCGTATCAGACAAGACGCCGCGCCAACGCATTAGCTCCTAAAGAGGATCAGAGCTGCATGACGTCGATCTTTGTTCCGGTCATTGGCGCTGCGTCTACAAACAATGCTTTACCGTGCCACTGATTCAGTAACGTCTCGCGTTTTGCCTGGGCATGCACCAAGTAGCGCTCTTTGACCGGGCCATAGCCGCGGACGGCATCAGGCAGTTCTGCGAGGCTTACGGCGAGTAAGTGATTGTCCTGACTCAGCTCCTTAAGGATCAGATCAAGCACGGCTTCGTAACTCTCCAGCCATTGGCGTTCGACCTTGCGCTCATGGGTGCGGCCAAACGGGTCAAGCCAAGTGTTACGAAGGAACTTCATTCGCGCCAGCAGCTTGAAGCCTTGGAGCATCCATGGGCCGTAGCTGCTTTTCTTCGGCTCCACACCGGCCTTGTTCAGCACGGGCGGGGCGAGGTGGAAGCGCAGGGCGAAATCTCCCTCGAAATTCGCTTCGATTTTCTTCAGGAATTCCCCGTCAGTGAACAACCGTGCCACTTCGTACTCATCTTTGATGGCCAGCACCTTAAAGTAATAGCGCGCCACGGCTTCGGTCAGCGGACCGGGCTTGCCCAGCAACAGGGACTCGGCCTTGCGGATCGCTTCGACGCGGCCCAGATAGCGTTGCGCGTATGCTTCGTTCTGATAGGTCCGCAGAACCTCCATGCGCCGGCGGATGCGCTGATCAAGGGTTTGAGACAGTTCACGGTCCGGGCTTTTTGCTTTTAAGCTTTCCAGACGTGCCAGCAGACGCGGCAGGTCAACCGCCGCACGACGTCCCCAGAGAAATGCCATGCGGTTGAACTCAACGGCCGTACCGTTCAGCTCGATGGCCTGCATCAGCGCCTCTTCACCCACCGGCAGCCAGCCCATTTGATAGGCATGGCCAAGCATGAAGGTGTTGGTGGCGATGGAGTCACCCATCAACGCGGTGGCGATACGGCTGGCGTCGAGGAACAACGCGTGGTCGCTGCCGACGCTGTCGACGATCTGTTCGGCCATGCCCTGACTGTGGAAACGCGGGTCGGGGTTAGCCGTCAAGTCGCCGGTTTCTGCCTGTCGGGCGAAGGTGCGGACGAACGCACTGGTAATGCTCTGTTCACTGTTAATCAACGCATGGGTCACGCCATGCCGCAGCTTTGTCAGGGTTTCGGTATGGGCACTAACCACCAAGTCGCAGCCCAACAGCAGGCTGGTTTCGCCCTCGGCTATGCGTGGCGCGAAGAGCTGATCTTGGCGCTGGGCGATGCGGATGTGCGACCACACCGCGCCGCCTTTTTGGGCCATGCCGGCCATGTCCAGATTGAGCGCGCCTTTGCCCTCGATAAACGCCGCCATGCCCAACAATGCGCCGATGGTGACCACGCCGGTGCCGCCAACGCCGGTCACCAGGATGCTGCACGGCTCGTCCAGCGCCAAGGGCGTTGGAGTCGGCAGGTTCCACTTTTCTTCCGCGCTTTGCGCCAACGCCTTTGGTTTACGCAGGGTCCCGCCCTCGACGGTGACAAAGCTGGGGCAGAACCCGGTCAGGCAGGTAAAGTCCTTGTTGCACGACGACTGATCAATCTCGCGTTTGCGGCCAAACTCGGTTTCCACCGGCACCACCGACATGCAGTTCGATTTGCTGCTGCAATCGCCACAGCCTTCGCACACGGCTTCATTGATCACTACCCGGCGGGCAGGATCGGCGAACTTGCCACGTTTACGCCGGCGGCGCTTTTCTGCTGCGCAGGTTTGGTCGTAGATCAACGCCGACACGCCGGCGAACTCACGTAGCTCCTGCTGAACCTCATCCATTAGGTCGCGGCGATAGACCGGCACGCCGGGGGCGAGGTCGTCGATGTGCTGGTATTTTTCAGGTTCTTCACTGACCACCACAATCTTCAACACGCCTTCAGCGGCGAGCTGACGGCTGATCTGCGCCACGCTGAGGCTGCCGTCCACCGGTTGGCCGCCGGTCATGGCCACGGCGTCGTTGTACAGAATTTTATAAGTGATCGAGACCTTGGCCGCCACTGACGCACGGATTGCCAAAAGCCCCGAGTGGAAGTAGGTGCCATCGCCTAGGTTGGCGAATACATGGCGGGTTTCGGTAAAGGGTGATTGCCCGATCCAGGCCACGCCTTCGCCACCCATTTGGCTGAACGTCTGGGTCTGCGGATAAATCCAGGCGGCCATGTAATGGCAACCGATTCCCGCCAGCGCACGGCTGCCTTCAGGGACCTTGGTCGAGGTGTTGTGCGGGCAACCGGAGCAATAATGCGGCACTCGTTCCATCAAGTTGCCCAGCGGTTGGCAGGCTTGCAATTGGGCATCGAGCACGGCCAGACGCACCTGCAACGGACCGCTTTGGCACACACGCAAAATACGACGCGCCAAGGCCCGGGCAATCTGCGCTGGGGTGAGTTCGCCAATCGCTGGCAGCAACCAGTCAGTGTGTGGCAGGCTCCATTCGCCTTTGTCGTCGAACTTACCGACGATGCGCGGGCGAACGTCCTCGCGCCAATTGTAGAGTTCCTCTTTAAGTTGGTACTCGATCAGGTGGCGTTTTTCTTCGACCACCACAATCTCTTCCAGACCCTCGGCGAACTGCCGGACGCCGTCGGCTTCCAGCGGCCAGATCATCCCGACTTTGTACACGCGCAAGCCAATCTGGTTGGCCAAGGTTTCATCGATACCCAGGATGTTCAGCGCCTGACACACGTCCAGATATGACTTACCTGAGGTGATGATGCCGATCCGAGCCTTGGGCGAGTCGAGCACGATGCGGTCCAGGCGGTTGGCCTTGGCGTAGGCGAGGGCGGCATACAACTTGTGTTCCAACAGGCGTTTTTCTTGCGCCAGGGGCGGATCTGGCCAACGGATATTCAGGCCGCCTTCGGGTATCGGGAAATCCGGGATGATTGGCTGGACCCGTTGCGGGTCGAGGTCGACGATGGCTGCGCTTTCTACTGTGTCGGCCACGGCCTTTAGCGCCACCCAACAACCGGAATAGCGCGACATTGCCCAACCGTGTATGCCGAAATCCAGGTATTCCTGAACCCCGGACGGCGCCAGTACCGGCATCATTACGGCTTTGAAAATATGCTCGGTCTGGTGTGGCAGCGACGAGCTCCGGGCGCCATGGTCATCACCGGCAATGGCTAGCACACCACCGAAAGCCGAGGTCCCGGCGGCGTTCGCATGGCGAAACACGTCGCCGCAGCGGTCGACACCAGGTCCCTTGCCGTACCACATGCCAAACACGCCGTCGTACTTGGCGCCTTCGAAAATACTGACCTGTTGCGTGCCCCAGACCGAGGTGGCCGCGAGGTCTTCGTTGACACCCGGATGAAACACCGTGTGGTTCGCTTTCAAGTGGTCGCGCGCTTTCCACAACGCCTGATCGAAATTACCCAAGGGTGAGCCGCGATAACCTGAAATGAAACCGGCGGTATTCAGCCCGTTGGCCAAGTCACGCTGACGCTGCATCAAGGGCAAGCGGACCAGCGCTTGAATGCCGGTCAGCAGCACTTTGCCGTGCTGCTGTAGGTACTTGTCTTCCAGGGACGGAAGCTTACTCATCGGGCGTTCTCCAGGCTTATTTTGGCGTGCGTCCGCAGGGAGAAAACCGGCGCACTTGTTATGGGCCTGAGTCTAGATCGGAGTCCCGTCATCGTAAAATCACAAATTTACGGGAGCGGTATTTGCTAAACAGATAGCTGCTTCGGATCACGGATGATCACTTCGCCCTCTGTTTGCGAGCCTTTGTATTTCATCGATAGCGACGTGCACTTGGGCAATAGCCTCAATCGTTGTCCGCTGTTACCCCGTCGCGTCTACTCCAGCCAGTCGTTCACCCATGGTGGACGCGCCATCTGAAAGTCAGCTGAACAATAAAAACAATGGGCATGACGGAGTGGATCGATGCGTAAATCGAGATTGAAGATTGCTAATGAAGCGTGGGGACTGGCAGCGTTGCTGGTGTGCGCGGGGGAAGTGGGCGCAGCGGAGTACGATATCGGCAATCCTGACTTCAACCTGCGCTGGGACAATACCGTTCGCTACAACATCGGCATGCGCGCTCAGGGACGCAACAGCGCACTGGCCAATAACGCTACCTATGATGAGTCTGATTCCAAGTTCGATCGCGGCGACGTGGTAACCAACCGCGTCGACCTGATGAGCGAATTCGAATTGACGTACAAGCAGTACCACGGCTTTCGTGTCAGTGGTTCGGGTTGGTACGACCAGGCTTATGCTGATGACGATGTCAAGACCAACGGTGGCAACGTCTATTACCCCGGAGCACCTGCCGGGCCCAGTACGCCGAGCTATCGTGGCGGTGAGTATTCCGGGCAGACCAAACGCTACCATAACGGCCCCAGCGGAGAACTGCTCGATGCCTTTGCCTTCACCCGATTTGACCTGGGTGACATCCCGATCAGCCTTCGCGCCGGTCGGCACACGGTCTATTGGGGCAATGGCTTACTAATCGCTGGCCATGCCATGTCTTACTCCCAGGCACCCATCGACGGGCGCAAGGCTCTGGCCAATCCTGGCACTGAAACCCGCGAGATATTCCTGCCGTTGACGCAGATTTCCGGCCAGGCACAGGTGACCGACAAACTCTCGGTCGCCGCGCAATATTTCCTGGAGTGGGACACCACCCGTGCACCGGAAGGCGGTACCTACCTGGCGGGGGCGGACGTCCAGCTACAAGGTCCGAACCAGCTACCGGTCGCCCCCGGTTTCGCCTTGCCGATCATCGACCCGAAAACCCCGAAAAACGCCGGTAACTGGGGGGTGATGGCGACCTACAGCCTCGACTTCATGCATTCGGACATCAGTGCTGCCTATCGCGAGTTCGACGACTACAACCCTTGGGGTCTGCAGGTCGGTTCGGACTTTGCGCGTTATATCTACGCCGAAAACGTCAAGCAATACAGCCTCGGTTGGGCGGCGGGACCGGTCTTGGGCGGTGCCTCGGTCGGGGTTGATTTGTCATATCGGCAGAACGCCCCACTGATGTCTAGCAGCTTCGGCCTGGTGGATAACCAGGGTGCACGGGGCGATACCTGGCACGTGGTCGCCAACAGCCTGTGGCTGCTGCCGCAGACTCGGTTCTTTGACACCGGCAACCTGATCACGGAAATCGCCTACAGCCATTTGCAGCAAGTCACCAAGAACGAAAACCAGTTCCGCGGCGAGGGATACGGCGGCTGCGTGGGGCAGGACAGGAGCGACGGCTGCGCCACCAAGAACTATGTCGGTGTTGCAGTCAGTTTCGCTCCGCAATGGTTGGGTGTGTTTCCCGGCTGGAACCTGTCGGCGCCGATCAGCTTCGACTACGGCGTGTCCGGCAATGCGGCCACCGGTGGCGGCAGCGAAGGCAAGTACAGCTACAAAGTCGGAGTCAAGGGCGTGCTCGATGAACGCTACGAAGTGACCCTGGCCTACATCGGTTATGGCAGCGACACCAAAGAGCGCTATGTGCCCGGCGTAGGCAATACCGTGGTTGGTGGACGCGGCGATATCGGTCTGACCGACCGAGACTGGGTGTCGCTGACCCTGAGTACGGCCTTCTGATCGACCTGCGCTGCAACGACACCCAATAACAATGACGGGAGAATTCTCATGAAATTTATATGGACAGGTTTTCTGGCCGCCGCGCTGATACCCGTGTTCTCTACACCGACCTTCGCCGACGAAAACTCCGTACCGGCTGATCTGGGCGCGCGCTTGACCCGTTTCGGCGCTATCACTGCTGGCAACGCGGCAGGGACCATTCCTGCTTATGACGGCGGCTTGAAAGTGCCCGCGGGCATGGTCCCCGGAGACGGTAACTGGCCCAACCCTTTTCCTGGCGAGAAACCACGGCTGCGCATCACGGCCGCCAACGCCGCGCAGTACGCCGACCAGCTGGGGGCGGGGCAAATGCAATTGCTCAAGCAGAACCCTTCGACCTACTACCTGGAGGTTTACCCAACGCACCGTACGGCGGCGTTTCCCGAGAACTTCCTCGCTGCGACCCAACGTAACGCCAGTAATCCTGAGTGCAAGACGCTAAACGATGGGTTGTCCATGGCCGAAGCCTGCCGGGGAGGGCTGCCGTTTCCGCTGCCGAAGAACGGCATGCAAGTGATGTGGAATTACCTGCTTAATTACCAAGGTGTCAACGGCTGGGACTGGAACCACAGCGCCTATGTGGTCAGCCAAGGGCGGCCAACGTTGACCAACACCAACCGCTCGACGGGTGAGAAGCCCTTCTATCAAGTCGATGAACCGACCCGTGACCCAAAAATGGGTTCGCGGATTTGGTCCCGAACCATGGCGCCGGCGCGCAATGCCGGACAGGCGTCGGGTTATTGGGATTACCTCGATCCCGTGGCCGAGGCCCGTTACGCCTGGAGTTACTCCACCGGACAGCGACGCGTGCGCAAAGCCCCGGAATTTGCCTATGACACACCCAACTCTGCCTTCGGTGGTGTGGCCTTCTACGACGAAATCTTCCTGTTTTCGGGAAAGATGGACCGCTTCGATTGGAAGCTGGTTGGCAAGAAGGAAATGTTCATTCCCTACAGCAACTATGACCTGAAGTGGAAATGCGACATGACCACCAAGTTGATGGAGAAACACATCAATCCGGATTGTGAGCGCTGGGAGTTGCATCGGGTCTGGGTGGTGGAAGCCACACGTAAGGATGGCATACGGCATGCCCAGAAGATCCGCCGCTATTACATCGACGAGGACACCTTCGGCGCTGCGATCTACGACGCCTGGGACGACAGCGGCGCGCTGTTTCGCACCGGCTCCCAATACAACATTGAGGCCTACGGCGTTCCCAACAACCCGCAGGAAGATTCGTACTCGCTGTACGACTTCACCCGCGATCAGTACGGCATGTTCGGCAACGGTCCGACCCGCTATCGCCAGGCTCCGGTGGCCGAGCGCGAGGCCAATCCGCAAACCATCGCTGGCGGCCAGACCCGATGAGTACTGAACAGGAGCGTAAAACCATGAATCGTCTCAAAGGAAAAGTCGCGGTGATCACCGGCGCGGGCAGCGGCATCGGTCGGATCAGCGCACAGACATTCGCCCGGGAGGGCGCGCAGGTGGTGGTCACTGACCTGTATGCCGCCAGCGCAGAGGAGGTCGCACGTTCGATAAATGAAGCAGGCGGCAGCGCCCTGGCGCTGAAGGTCGATGTCGGCGTGGAAGCCGACCTCAAGCACATGATCGATAGCACCATTGACCACTTCGGACGCATCGACGTGCTGTTCAACAACGCGGTCAGCAAGAACCCGGCGACGGCGCGTGATGTGGACTTCATTGACTTCAACGAAGCGCTGTTCCACACCAATATGCGCGTCAACGTGCTGGGCGGGGTGCTGGCGTGCAAGTGGGCGTTGCCGCACATGCTGGCGCAGGGCAGCGGCTCGATCATCTTTACCTCGTCCACCAGTTCGATTGCCGGTGAAGTCGCGCAGTTCAGCTATGGCGCTTCCAAGGCCGCCGTCAATTGGTACACACAGACCATTGCGGCCACCTTCGGCAAGCGTGGCGTGCGCTGCAACGCGATCTTGCCGGGTGTGATCCGCACCCCGGCGCTGGAAGGCTGGGCCAACGAAGCCATGACCCAGGCGTTCCTCGATATCCAGAACGTTCCGAGGCTGGGCGAGCCAGAAGATATCGCGGCGATGGCGCTGTTCCTGGCCAGCGATGAATCCGCTTACGTGAACGGTGCATTGATGCGTGTCGACGGCGGTATGAGTTGCGCCACACCTATGGTGCCGGTGGTACGGGCCTGGCTTTGAATCTGGCTAGAAAACTGATCTAAACAGGAAGTTCTCAAATGGGCATGCCACAAGAAAATCTGATTCGCGAATTTTGCCAGGCCTGGGGCGATGGTTCCGCCGAGTCGCGACCGCAGTTGGAAAAAATTCTCTCGATGCTGGCCGAGGATGCGGTCTGGCAGCTCTGGGTGCCGGGAGGCCCAGTGATTCGTGGGCGCGAGTCGTTGCGGCTGGAGATCCAGCGGCAGATGTCCTACGTCACCCACAACCTTTGCACAATCAAAAATATCGTCTCGTCAGACCGCGTGGTGATGACCGAGCGCGATGACTACGCCGTGTCCAGCGGAAAACCGATGCCGCACTCGATGGTGGCGGTGTTTGAGTTGGATGAGTGCGGCTTGATCACTGCTTGGCGCGAGTACTTGGATACCGCCGATCTGGCGAAGAAAAAGGGCGTCGCGCTGGAACAGGTCGGGGGGCCGGCTCGGGCGTAGACCCCGGCCGTGGCAACTAATGGAGAACGTTATGCAAACATCAGAACAACAAGGCTCGAAACAACAAGCGCAAAGCAGCTCGGTCGTCGAGGACAACTTGCGGCGTTGCGTCGAGCAGCTTTTGGGGGGCCGGGTGACTGACATGCAGCGCCTGATTCGCTGGCGTCCGGCCTGGAATATCCAGGTGCAGCGCGGTGACGAAACCATCGGCGTGCACATCCGCGGCGAGCGTGGTGGCGATGTCAGCCCGTTCCCGGACTTGCGACGCGAGGCTGATATCCTGATCCTGCTGGGCGAACAGGGCATCCCGGTGCCCAGAATCTACGGCTTCTGCGAAGACCCTCAGGCCATCATCATGGAACTGGTGCCGGGCACCCGCGACGTTAGTGCTGCGGTGGGTGACAAACAGCGTCATTCGGTGGCGCGCCAGTATGTGCGGGCTATGGCGGCCATGCATCAGTTGCCCGTCCAGTCGTTCGTCGACAAGGGCATACGGCTGCAACGCACCGCCACCGAGATTTCCCTGGCCGGACTCGAAGCCTATTACCCCTTGTACGAGCGCAACAAGAGTAAGCCCCAGCCTTTGGTGGAGTTCGCCCTTGGCTGGCTGCGTCGCAACGTCCCTCAACAGCGGACCAAGGCTGCATTTGTGCAGTACGACTCGGGTCAGTTCCTGTTCGAGAACGGCCAGGTCAACGCGTTGTATGACTTCGAATTCGCCATGATCGGCGACCCGCTGGCGGATCTGGCATCAGCACGGATGCGTGACAACTACGAGCCACTGGGCGAGACGTTCAGTGAGCTGTATCGCTATTACCAGCAACTGACCGGCGAGCCGGCTGATCCGGACGTGGTGCGCTTCCATACCGCGCTGTTTTCCACGGTTAGCGCCATGCAGTTTTCCTCAACGGTCGCTACGCCGCAGCCCGGCGATCCCCATGACACCTACCTCGAATTCGATTTGGCGTTGCGTCGGGTGGTGGTGCATGCCCTGGCCGAATCCATGGGTATCGGCATCGAAATCCCGCCGCAGCATATCGTCGAAACCGGACCCAATGCGTCGCTGCTGGGGATGCTCGAAGACTCCCTGGCGCAATTGGAGGTGGACACTGAGTTTCAGCAATCGCGGCGTAAGGCTGTGAGCAAGATCATCGAATACCTGGGCAAAGCCGACGCCATGACGCTGAGCCTGCAACGCCAGGATCAGCACGAGGCCGAGCTGTTATTAGGGCGCCGTTTCGACGACTACGCACAGATGGACCCGGCGCTGGACGCTTTCGTGCGCAGTGTGGGGCCGGAATACGACCAGCGCTTGTTGAAGCTGTTCATGTCACAGATTGAACGACGGGTTCAGGTATTTGGCGGCACCGCCATCGGCGCCTCGGCCAGTCATATCGATCTTCCACCCATTTAGTGCCAGGAGTTCGCATGTCAGCCTTCGACAACTTCAAACAAAAATACGGTCCATGGGCGTTGATTGCCGGCGCCTCCCACGGCGTCGGGGCAGCCTTTGCCCGACAATTGGCCGAGCGCGGATTGAACTGCGTGCTGGTCGCGCGGCGTGAGGATGCCTTGCGCGATCTGCAGCAGGAATTGATCGAGCGTTACGCCGTTGAGGTGAGAGTCATCAGCCTGGACCTCGCACAACCCGATGCAGCAGTACGGTTGATCGCTGCGGTGGCGGATCTGGACATCGGTCTGTTGGTTTACAACGCGGGTGGCGACCCGTACATCACCCGGTTCCTAGATAGCTCCACGGACGATTGGGCCTCGCTGCTGCGGCTCAACGCCTTGACCGTGATGGAGTGCTGCCATGGATTCGGCGCCAGGATGTTCGAGCGTCAGCGCGGCGGGCTGGTGCTCGTCGGTTCGCAATCGGCCTTGGGCGGCATTCGCAAGCTGGCCATGTACAGCGCGACCAAGGCCTTTGCACTGAACCTCGGTGAATCGCTCTGGGCCGAATGGAAGGACCACGGCATCGATGTCCTGAACCTGCTGATCGGTACCGTGGATACGCCGACCATGCGCCAGGCCATGGTCAAGCTGAACATCAAGGATGCCCTGAGCATGGAACTGCCCAGCGCGTCCGATATCGTGACCATCGCCCTGCATGAACTGCCCTATGGCCCGACCTTTGTCCACCCCGAAGACACCGTTGGCGATGGAGCAATGAGGCAGGCCCGGCGAGCGCATGTGATCAAGATAAGCGCCGAAGCAGCGGTGTTCATTGGTGCGGATTGACACATCGCGTCAGGCTGATCACACGTGCGGTAGCGGATTTAACGTTTGTTTAATCAAGAGAACCCGACATGAAAACCTTTAACTCGATTGAGTTCAAACGCGGATGGCGGGTGCTGATTCTGGCGCTGGTGGGGGTGGCGACAAGCTCCAGTTCATTGCTGCTGTACAGCTTCAGTTCCATGGTTATTCCGCTGGAAAACGCCATGGGTTGGGGGCGCAGTGAATTGCAGGCGGCCATCACTGCCTTGTCTCTGGGCACTATCGTCGCTTCGCAACTGGCGGGCTGGTTGAACCTGCGGTACGGCCTGCGTACCGTGACCGTGATTTCATTGCTGGCGCTGACGATTAGCCTGTTGCTGCTGACGCGTATGGGCGGGTCGATCTGGACGTTATATCTGGGTTTTTTCCTGGTGCCGCTGGCCGGGTTGGGCACCTTGCAGATCACCTGGTCGCACTTGGTCAATCTGTGGTTCGAAGAGAATCGCGGGCTGGCGCTGGCGATCATTCTCAGTGGCTCAGGTATGGCCGCCATCGGGCTACCGCTGATCACCACCTGGGCCGTCACCCGCTGGAACTGGCAGGCCGGATTTATCGCGTTGGCGGTGCTGCCGGTGCTGCTGGCTTTGCCATTGGCATTGCGCTGGTTGATGCCCAAGGCGCAGCTCACTCAAACGGCGACTGAATCGCTCGCACCGGTCATCGCTGCATCGGGCATGGTCTTGAGCGACGCATTGCGCTCCTGGCGTTTCTGGATCTGCAACCTGTCCATGACCCTGGTGGTGTCCTGTGTCGTGGGGCTGGTGACCAACATCGTGCCCTTGCTACAGGATCGCGGGCTGAGCGCCGCGCAAGCCAGTCAGGTATTCAGCACCTTCGGTATTTCCCTGATCTTCGGACGTCTGGTGGTGGGGTATCTGATTGACCGGTTATGGGCGCCGGGCGTGGCCGCGCTGGCATTGCTGATGCCCGCGTTCGCCTGCCTGATCTTCGCCTTTGCTGAGTCGGACCCGTTCTGGTTCATCCTCGCGACCTTGCTGGTGGGTCTCGGCGCCGGAGCGGAGTTCGACATAGCGGCCTTCTTGATCGCGCGTTATTTCGGCATGCGTGATTACGGCCGTCTGTTCGGCGTGCATCTAGGTTTGATCACTGCCGGTGCGGCGATCGCGCCTTTGTTCTTTGGCGCGCTATTCAAGCTGACTGGCAGCTATCAGGCGATGCTGATCTTCAGCTGCGCCTGTTTTATCGTCGGTCCGCTATTGCTGTTGCTGCTGGGCCAATATCCCCGGTTCAGTCAAGAACCCCAGACAGAAAATGATTTCGCCTCACTCAAAGTGAGACATATTTGATAAAACTGTTCTACTATTGCCATTCAGAACCGTTGCTGACCACAAAAACTATAAGGAGTCCGTCATGCGTGCTGCTGTCATTCACGAGCGTAACGCCCCACCCGTACTGGAAGATTTCCCCGAGCCGCAAGCTCAGGATGGCGCCACCCTGATCGATGTCGACACTGCCGGGCTTGGTGGTTGGGATGTATTGGGTGCCTATCGACTGGGGGTGAGTTACCCCTGCGTCATTCGTGGTGAAGGAGTCGGTCGCACGGCGGATGGACGTCGGGTGTATTTCGGTGAGCGCTCGGTGCAGCCTTTCGGCGCTTTTGCCGAACGCACGTTGGTGCCGACCGAAGAAGTTTGGGACGTGCCAGACCATATCGACGACAAGACCGCGATTAGTATGGGCATTGCCGCCACCGGCGCTATCGTGCCGCTGGAAAAGGCCAACATCCAGAAAGGTGAGAAGGTGCTGATCCTCGGCGCCACTGGCACGCTTGGCTTGATTGCCCTGCAATTGGCCCGGTACTTGGGCGCGGGTAAGGTCGTGGGCGCGGCGCGCTCGGAACAGGCCTTGCTTAGCCTCAAGTCCCGAGGTTTTGCCGATGAGGTGGTGCGTCTTGGTGGCGACGATGACACCGCTGCGCTTAAGGACGCCGCTGACGGTGGCTTTGACGTCGTACTGGATCTGGTCTGCGGACAACCCTTGCTGTCATCACTCAAGGCGACCAACTGGGGTGCGCGCATCATGACCATCGGCACGGGTGCCGGACGCAAGATCGAGCTAGACATTGCCGACCTGCTGTTCCGCAACCTTTCGTGCATTGGCACCGGACAGCGTCCGCCTGCAGATCGCCGGTTGATCTGGGAACGTTTGCTGGGGATTGCGCAAGAGCAGCATATCCATGTGGATTACGCCGATTACACCCTAGAGCAGGCTGCAGAAGCTTGGGCAGCACAAGTCAAAGGTCCCCACGCGAAGATCACCGCCAGCATTCGTCGTTGATGATGATTACAGGCCGCCTTGTGCGGCCTGCAATTATTGGCGCGAGCGAAACTGCTCGGGCGTGACGCCGACTTCCTTGCGGAAGGCCGCGGTAAACGCTGCGGCATTGAGGAAACCGGTTTGATAGGCGACCTGTTTGATCAACAGGCAGGGATCGCTGAGCAACGCCATGGCCTTGTTGATCCTCGCCTGCGCGGCGTAGCGCCGCAGGGTTACGCCGGTGGTGTTCTTGAAGTAGATCGACAGTTTGCGTACCGGCATGTCGCAGAGCCGGGCTAACTGATGCAGGGACAGTTCTTGTTCCGGCCCTGCGTCCAACAGTTCATTGAGTTGACGCAACTGGGCGGGTGACAGTTTGCCCTCGACGGTCGGCGTGGGTTGCCGGCCCAGGTATTTGCCGCGCAGTTCCAGGGCAATGCTGGTCAACAGGTATTCGGTGTGTAGTGGGCTGGCAAACCCGGGTGCCGCGACCTCATCGGCCAGACGCTGCAAGGACGCATGCAGGTAGCGGTTTTCCAGGTTCAACATGCTGTCGTGGATGCAGCGTTCCCAGTCCCAGCGATACGCTGCGAGCGGGCCGAGGTTTGCGGGGTTGAACAGGCAGATCAGCGCTTTTTGCTGACAAACGTCGTGCCTGAGGTGAAAGGCAGTGTCGTGGGGGATGAACAGCAGCGGCCCCAAAGGTTTGAGGTGCGCGCACGAGTCACCGGAAAAGCTCCCTTGATTGTTTGTAGGGCCAGTTCGTTGCGGTTCGTCCGACGGCAACAGCAATCGGATCAGGCAACTGTTGTGGGTCTCGACCAACGCGGTTCCGCTGCTGGGCCAGGTGGCAAGCTCAAGGCGAATATCGAAGCCTTTCTGTGAGAATGCCGCTTCGGTATGGAAATGACCGGCGTGGGAGTCGTCGCATTCGCTGTAGTGAATAGCTTCCATGTTTTACCTTCAGCCATTTTTGTTTTTTTCTGGA
>NZ_JAMFRV010000108.1 GCF_026224925.1 Pseudomonas sp.
CCGCTGGTGCTGTGGGGAGACGCACGCTTCGCATTGCCGGACTGGTTCACTGCGCGCTTTCCGGCGCGCTATGTGTCCGCCGGGTTGTTCGATTGGCCGGATGATTCGCTGGCCGCCAAGAGCCTGACCACTCCGCCCGGCGTGACCGAGGGATTGTGGGTATCGGTACCGGAACGCGCCACGCTCGAATTGCTGTCCGAAGTCGGTACGCATCAGGGCTTGGAAGAGGCTCGCAATCTGTTCGACGGCCTACGCAATCTGCGCAAGGACACGCTTGGCGCCTTACTGGCCTGCTGTACCAGCGTCAAGACCGTCCGCCTGTTTCTGACCTGGGCGCGCGAAACCAAGGTGATAGACGTCGACGCGCTACGGCAGCAATACACGCTGCCGGTCGGCAGCGACAAGCGCTGGATGAGCCGCCTCAAGGACGGAACCCTCCTGAGCTTGAGCCCTCATGGATAAAGCTTATGCCGACACCGTCCGTCTGCTGCTGACCGTGGCGCCCGACGTATTTGCAAACGACATTTTCGCCATGAAGGGTGGCACCGCGATCAACCTGTTTGTACGCGATATGCCGCGGCTGTCCGTGGACATTGACGTGGTCTACACGCCTTGGCGAACGCCACGCGAGCAGGCCCTCCCAGCCATCGCCGGCGAGCTGGATGCCATTGCCAGCCGACTATCCAAGCTCGGTCTCAGCACCCGCACGGTCGCCAGCAAGGATCTCGGCGACACCAAGCTGCTGATCAATAGCGACGACAGCCAGGTGCTGGTCGAGGTCAACGTCGTGTTCCGCGGCACGGTGTTGCCGGTCGAGCGGCGACAACTGAGTCCCAAGACCAGGCAAATGTTTAGCGCGGAATTGGAATTACCAATCCTTGCCGCGGACGAACTGTACGGCAGCAAGCTGGTGGCGGCGATGGATCGGCAACATCCGCGCGATCTGTTCGACGCGTGGCAGATGTTCGAGTTCGACGGACTATCGGACGCAGCGGTGGAATGCTTCGTGACCTACCTGGCTGGGCACAACCGCCCGACCCATGAGGTCCTGTTCGGCAACGACAAAGACATCAGCGCCGAGTACGTCAACCATTTCGTCGGCATGACCACGGAACCCGTGGCCCTCGACACCCTGCTGGAAACGCGCGCACACCTGCGAACTGAACTACCGCGGCGACTAACTGATCACCAGAAGCAGTTCCTGATCAGCCTCACGCGCGCGCAGCTCCGATTGGAGTTTTCTCCAGTGCTTGCACGCGGCAGAACTGCCGGCCCTACGCTGGAAGCTGGCCAATCTGCGCACGTTCAGCCAGCGCCGGCCTGCTGCGTTTGAGAATCAAGCGAAAATGCTGGAAAAGAATCTGGGCTTCTGAAAGCTGAACATACGCTGCCAGCGAAATTCGACGTCCGAAACCTGCCGTTCGCCATGAAGCGTTGAGCAATGAACGGCTTGCACTTAGAAATGTCCAATGACATCCACCGTCATCTACTAGTTCTCGGACATTTCCAATGAAGTTCACCGTTGGGTTTTACCGCAGAGGGGATCTCGCCAGATCATCCCTTATCGCAGAGTGCGTGGTTGAGGCAATCGATATCGCCGCAGCAAAGACCGCGGCGTTGACGCAACTGACCCCGCAACATCCCGAAGTTGTTGATTGTCGCTATTGGCACGCAGGCGGGTACCAGCCCAGGAAACTCCGCCCTCAACGGTGAGTCTGGTGAGCCTGAACTTGAAGCCACGTCAGCGGCTGCTTTCAAAAGCATGTCCAAGCCCCGCAGCCGGCCAAACTGCTGCCGTTTGTTCGCCAAAACGCTCTTCCGAAAAAGAGTTACTCATCTTCATGCGCATGACTGGACCTAGTAGGCCTGGATCGACGCGCTCGCAGATGTTTCTATCGAAGCAAGGCCGATATAGCGGAACCCGCCAGCGTTCCCACTACAAATGCCCAAGCCGCCCACGTGTAGCGCCGTTTGACTCTGACTCTGCCCAAGGCATGGTCGTAATATGTGAGGCTCATAACATTCACCTCGAAAAGCCTGCGCATTAACAGTAGCGCAAATTACGTGCCCGCATATCGAAACGGTCAATCAACAATGTATGCAGATAGCCATGCTCCATTAAGGGGCGGAAGCAAGAACTGCCTGTCGATGCCGAACATCGGACAACCTCCGCTCTCCCCTTCAATTGAGTTTGCGCGGCGGAAGGTAGGGCAGCAGCCGATCGGTTTCTTTCTTGACCACGGCGTAACACTCGCAAGTCAGCTTCTCAAGTTTGGGCCGATCCAATACGGTGATCCGGCCGCGGGAGTATTCGATCACGCCGAGCTTCTGCAATTTACCAGCGGCCTCGGTGACGCCTTCGCGGCGCACGCCAAGCATGTTGGAGATCAGCTCCTGGGTCATGGTCAATCGGTTGCTCGGTAGACGGTCCAGAGAAAGCAACAGCCAGCGGCACAGTTGCTGGTCCACTGAGTGATGCCGATTGCAGACTGCGGTCTGGGACATTTGCGTGATGAGCGATTGTGTGTAGCGCAGCAACAGATGCAACAGCTCGCCGTTGCGCTGGAACTCATCCTTGAGCCGCTGTGCCACCAGCCGGTAAGCGGAACCCGCGCTCTGCACAATCGCCCGGCTCGGCGTGCTTTCACCACCCATGAACA
>NZ_JAMFRV010000109.1 GCF_026224925.1 Pseudomonas sp.
CGATCACGATCACGGTCATGGTCACGGCCCGCACGTTCCGCACGAAACATCGTGGGTCATCACGCTTCCCCTGATCCTGCTGGCGATTCCGTCGGTGATCATCGGTGCGATTGCGGTCGGCCCCTTGTTGTACGGCAGCTTCTTCTCGCATGGCGTGGTGTTTGACCAAGTGATCGCGGTCGGCACCAACCATCCGGGCATGCACGACATGACCGAAGAATTCCACGGCTGGCTGATGATGGCGGTGGAGTCGGTGCAAGGCCTGCCGTTGTGGCTGGCGCTGGCCGGTGTCGTGACGGCATGGTTCTTGTATCTCAAGCGTCCTGAGCTGCCGGCGAAAATCAAAGCGGCATTCCCAGGCATCTACAAGTTGCTGGAAAACAAGTACTACCTGGACAAAATCAACGAAACCGTATTCGCAAAAGGCGCCGTCTCATTCGGCACCGGTTTGTGGAAAGAAGGTGATCAGGCGGTCATCGACGGTATCGTCAACGGTAGCGCACGCTCTGTGGCCTGGTTTGCCGGCGTGATCCGCTTCCTCCAATCCGGTTATATCTATCATTACGCGTTCGCCATGATTCTTGGTATGTTGGGGCTCCTGACCCTGTTTGTAACGCTCGGCGGCAAATAAGGCGAGGGGATAATAAAAGAAGCAATCACTACCACTTCTGAGCCTGGCGATCTGGATTCCGATCGTTTTTGGCGTGCTGGTTCTATTCGTAGGTTCCGATCAAAATCCCGCTCCGGCACGCTGGTTTGCCTTGTTCGGATCGTTGCTCGGGCTGCTGGTCACGATCCCGCTGATTAGCGGTTTCGATAACGGCACCGCGGCGATGCAGTTTGTCGAACAAGCCAAATGGATCGAACGCTTTAACATCACCTATCACCTCGGCATCGACGGTATTTCGCTGTGGCTGGTGGTGCTGACGGCTGTCACCACCGTGATCGTGGTGATCTCGGCCTGGGAAGTGATCACCAAACGTGTGTCGCAATACCTGGCCGCGTTCCTGATCTTGTCCGGCTTGATGATCGGTGTGTTTTGCTCGATGGACGGCATGCTGTTTTATGTGTTCTTCGAAGCGACGCTGATCCCGATGTACATCATTATCGGGGTGTGGGGCGGACCGAACCGTGTGTATGCGGCTTTCAAGTTCTTCCTTTACACCTTGTTCGGCTCGTTGTTGATGCTGGTGGCGTTGCTCTACTTGTACACCCAGTCGCACAGCTTCGATCTCGCTACCTGGTACCAGTTGCCGCTCGGGTTCATGCCGCAAATCCTGATCTTCATCGCCTTCTTTATGGCGTTTGCGGTCAAGGTGCCGATGTGGCCGGTGCATACCTGGTTGCCGGACGCCCACGTTGAAGCGCCTACGGGCGGTTCGGTGGTGCTGGCCGCCATCATGTTGAAGCTCGGCGCTTACGGTTTTATCCGCTTTTCCCTGCCGGTGGTGCCCGACGCGAGCCATTTCCTGGCACCGGTGGTCATCATCCTGTCGCTGATCGCGGTGATCTACATCGGCTTTGTGGCACTGGTGCAAAGCGACATGAAGAAGCTGGTGGCGTATTCGTCCATCGCCCACATGGGTTTTGTCACGCTGGGTTTGTTCATCTTCAATCAGATCGGCAGCGAAGGCGCGATTGTGCAGATGATTTCGCACGGCTTTGTCTCCGGCGCGATGTTCCTGTGTATCGGGGTGCTGTACGACCGTATGCATACTCGCGATATCGGCGAGTACGGCGGGGTGGTCAACACCATGCCGAAGTTTGCCGCGTTCTCGATGTTGTTTGCCATGGCCAATTGCGGCTTGCCGGGCACCTCGGGTTTTGTCGGTGAATTTATGGTGATCCTCGGCGCGGTCAAGTTCAATTTCTGGATTGGTTTCCTGGCAGCGTTCACGCTGGTGCTGGGCGCGGCTTATACCTTGTGGATGTATAAGCGCGTCATTTTCGGCGCAGTCGCCAATGCCAACGTGGCGAAGTTGCTCGATATCGGCAAGCGTGAATTTTTCATGCTCGCCTGTCTTGCCGCACTCGTTTTGTTTATGGGCGTTTATCCGAAACCCTTCACCAATGCTATGCACGAATCAGTGGCGAACCTCCTCTCCCACGTCGCGCAGTCCAAGCTGCCGCAGTTGTCGGCGCAATAATAAAGAGCGGAGGATTTAAAACACCATGCAAAACGCCAATATTTACCCTCTGCTACCCGATGCCTTGCTGATGCTGGCAGTCGTCGTAGCGTGGCTTAACGACACCTTCGCCGGCGACGCCGGCCGTAAGCTGACCGCCGGCATCGCGCTGTTTTCGACGCTGATCGCCGCGGTCTGGTACGGTGTGCTTGCCACCGATCCGCACACCTACTATTTCTTCACGAATATGTATGTGGTCGATCCGTTCGCCAACCTGATGAAGGCGTTTGTGACGCTGGCTTACGCGGTCAGCATCGTCTACTCGCGCAAGTACCTTGAAGCACGCGACCTGTTTCGCGCCGATTATTACCTGTTGGGCATGTTCTCCTTGCTCGGCCAGTTGGTGATGATTTCGGGCAACAACTTCCTCACCTTGTACCTGGGCCTCGAACTGATGTCCTTGTCGCTGTACGCTGTGATTGCTTTGCGCAAGACCAGCCCGGTGGCCAACGAAGCGGCCATGAAGTATTACGTGCTGGGCGCCATCGCCTCCGGCTTCACGCTGTACGGTATTTCGATGGTGTATGGCGCGACCGGCTCGCTGGACCTGGGCGAAGTTTTCCGCGCTATCAGCTCGGGCCGGATCGACACCGCGGTGCTGTTGTTCGGCGTGATCTTTATCGTCGCGGGTATCGCCTTCAAGATGGGCGCCGTGCCTTTCCATATGTGGGTGCCGGATGTGTACCAGGGTGCGCCGACCGCCATGACCTTGCTGGTCGGCGGCGGCCCGAAGCTGGCGGCGTTTTCCTGGGGCTTGCGTTTCCTGGTGGTCGGTTTGCTGCCGCTGGCGGTGGATTGGCAGCAGATGCTGGTGATTCTGGCCGCGCTCTCGCTGATCGTCGGTAACATCACCGGTATTGTGCAGAAGAACGTCAAGCGGATGCTGGCATATTCGGCGATTGCCAATATGGGCTTCGTGCTGCTGGGCCTGTTGTCGGGCGTGATCGACGGCAAGGCCTTGGGTGCCGCCGATGCCTACGGTTCGGCAACCTTCTACGGCATTACCTATTTGCTGACCACGTTGGGCACCTTCGGCATCGTGATGTTGATCTCGCGCCGTGATTTTGAGGCCGACAATATCGACGACCTCAAAGGCTTGATGAAACGCAGCCCGGTGTTCGGCTTGGTGATGACGCTGTTTATGTTCTCCCTGGCCGGGATCCCTCCGCTGGTGGGTTTCTACGCCAAGTTGTCGGTGCTGACGGCGACCATGAACGCCGGCTTGACCTGGTTGACCGTGCTGGCCGTGATCACTTCTTTGTTCGGTGCCTTCTATTACCTGCGTATCGTCAAACTGATGTGGTTCGACGAACCGGTTGATACCAGCCCGCTTGAAACCACGCTGTGCGCGCAAGCGTTCATGCTGCTCAACGGCTTGGCGATCATCGCCCTGGGTATTTTCCCCGGCGCCTTGATGACCTTGTGCCAGCACGCTTTGCAACTCAGCTTCTTCAAGCTTTAAACCGTTGTAATAAACGGCTTAATTAAGCTGCTTTAATTAAGCCGCTTTAATCACTTAGTGGAATCGGTCTCAATGTCGGCAGCGGGTTGGTTTATCGTGTTAGTGGCACTGTTCGGTGCCAATCTACCGTTTTTTAATCAGCGCCTGTTTGCGCTGATAACGCTGCCCTCGGCCGCCCCCGCCGGCCGCAAGTCAGGCTGGTTGCGGCTGCTTGAGCTGATTGTGTTGTATTTTGTGGTTGGCGGCTTGGGTTATGTGCTGGAGTCACGAGCCGGTAATGTGTTTGCGCAAGGATGGCAGTTCTACGCTATCAGCTTCAGTCTATTTTTGGTGTTTGCCTTCCCTGGCTTCACCCTCAGATACCTCGTCAAACATCGCTAAACGTTATCGGAGGCTCGGATGCCGGATCTACACCAGGTGAACCTAGCCGACCCAGAAGCCGATAAGGGCTTGATCGAAATCCAGACCTCAAGCGTGACTGTGTATACCGGTAATTTCCTCACGGTTAAACGTGACACGGTGCGCTTGCCTGACGCTAAATCCGCCACCCGCGAATATATAGAACACCCTGGCGCGGTAATGATCATCCCGCTGTTCGATGACGGCCGAGTGTTATTGGAGCGCCAATATCGCTATCCGATTGCTCAGGTCATGATCGAATTCCCGGCGGGCAAGCTCGACCCGGACGAAGGGGCCCTGGCATGCGGTGCCCGTGAATTGCGCGAAGAAACCGGCTATACGGCGCGCGAGTTTGTCTTTATCACTCGCATTCATCCGGTCATTTCCTACTCGACCGAAATCATCGACATCTATCTGGCTCGCGGATTGACGGCAGGCCCCAGCGATCTTGACGACGGCGAATTCCTGGAAACCTTCAAAGTTGAGGTCCGCACTTTGCTGGATTGGGTTCGTTCGGGCAAGGTCAGCTACGTCAAAACCATCATCGGCACGTTCTGGCTCGAAAAACTGCTGTCGGGTAGCTGGGGGCTGGGCCCCATCCTCACGGTTTAATTACCGCGGGAGAGCTCGCAGCAGGGCGGCCCCGGCCAGCCATCCAGGAGATTCCTGCCCGGCCAAGGCGTTCTGGAGTGAAAACTCCGTATGAGAAGCCCCGAATGCTGTTGCGGCACGCTGCGCCGGTCCCTGCGTCCCTTTGTCCCCCCTGACCGCAAAGCGCATGCCTCGACCGGCCCGGGCTTTTCCCAAACGCGTAACGATAGCGTTACGCGATTTCACGCCACGCGCTAGAATGCTTATCAGTGCAGGGTGCCGCGCTATGCACGGCCTAGTCGCACACCTCCTTGCCGAATTCCATTTCGACGCCGCCGTCCGGCTTGCCCAGGCTCAGTATGAAAGTTCTTGATTTGTGTTGTGCCAACCAGCATCGTTTTGAAGGCTGGTTTAAATCCGAAGATGATTTCGAGTCGCAGATGGCCCGCGACCTGATCGGCTGCCCGTTGTGTAATTCGACGGCGGTGACCCGTATGCTGTCGGCGCCGCGCTTGAATTTGTCGGGTGCCAGCGCGCCCGAAACCGCCGTTCCAGGCGCCGCCCGTGTGCCCGCGGTTACCTCCGGGCCTGCCGCGCAGGCGATGGGCCGAGCCCAGGCGGCCTGGTTTGCCGCTGTGCGTCAGATTGTCGAAAAATCTGAAAATGTGGGCGAGAGATTTGCCGACGAAGCGCGCAAGATGCATTATGACGAGGCGCCGGTGCGTAACATCCGCGGCGTGGCCAGTCGCGACGAAATGCACGAATTGCTTGATGAAGGCATTGAAGTCTTGCCTTTGCCGATTCCCGAAGCGTTGAAAGATCCGCTACAGTAAGCCGCATATGGAGCGTCGGGCAGCACAAATCGATAAAGGTCACAGAATCAATCTGTATGTCGGTGGACTTTAGACCATTTATCCCTACATCAGCGGCCAAGCTCAATGACACGTAAAAGCTACTTCGAAGATTTTTTGGTTGGCGCTACCTTAAGTCTGGGGGAACACACCTTTTCCCAAGACGAGATGATCGCATTCGCGGAAAAATTCGATCCGCAGCCGGTTCACATCGACCCTGACGCCGCGCTCAAATCCGATTACGGCGGCCTGATCGCAAGCGGTTTATATACGTGCTCGGTAATGATGGGCATGCTCACCAGGCAGGTGTTGCTGGACTCGTCAGCCATGGGTTCCACCGGCATCGACGAAATTCGTTGGCTCAAGCCGGTACGGCCGGGCGACACCATGACGGTGTCACTGGTGATCGAAGGCGCGCGCCTGTCGCATACCCGCTTCGATCGCGGGGTGATTGTGATGCGCTGGGACGGTGCCAATCAGCATGGCGAACAAGTGGTGTATGTGCGGGCCAAACTGATGTTCGGCCGCCGCCCACCGCCTGCCATGGACAGCCTTTTGGTCTGAACGCCCGCTTGGCGCACCGCCGGCGACGCCGCGCAGCAAGTCCCTTTTGGGGGCGCCGCGCAGCAAGTCCCGTTTGCGGACGCCACGACTGGAAAACATCGCTCAGGCAACATTGTTCGAGCAACATCGCGGATAGGATAGGGCATGCGGGAATTCGATAACGCCGATGCGCTGGTCAAGTCGGTAGGGCAAGAAGTGGCGGTCAGCGCATGGGTCGAGGTCGAGCAGCATGCGATCGATCAATTTGCCGATGCCACGGGCGATCACCAATGGATTCATGTCGACCCCGAACGTGCCAAACGCGAGTCGCCGTTCGGCGCACCGGTCGCGCATGGCTTTCTGACCGTCTCCTTGATTCCCGCTTTATTACAGCAAAGCGTGAACATCGCCCAGCGCATGGGATTGAACTACGGCCTGAATAAAGTCCGCTTCCCCGCGCCGGTGCCGGCCGGCAGCCGGGTTAGAGCCCGCTTTACGATTCAAGCCGTGGACCAGGTGGGGGATGCCGCCCAGCAAGTTCCGTCTGGGGGCGTGGCGCAGCAAGCGCCTGCCGCTGCCATCAGCCAGGTGACCTGGGTCATCACAATGGAATGCGAGGGTAGCGAGAAACCGGTTTGCATCGCAGAACTGATTACTCGGCACTACCACTGACGTGTGCTGAAGCGGGCCGCCTATTCTTTCTCCATCGATGTGCAATACCGCATTTATTGCGCAACTCGACGGCCATCAAGCACGATCAGTAGCGTGCACAAGGTCAGTCCAGAAACGCCACCCAGTAGCCACATGGAAGCCCGGTATCCGTCGATAAAGAAGGTGTGGAAAACCGCCAGTGCGCTTTGAGGCGCCAGGCCGGTGTGCTGCCGCAACGACGAAATAGCCGTCTCGGGATCTGCAATCAGGTGCGCCACCCAAGGGCCACGCGACATCGAAAGCGCGGTCAAATTTTGCAATAGACTGCGGGTGGCTCTCGCTTGATAGACCAATACACCAAACGCCAGTCCCACAGCGCCGCCGATGTTATGCACAGTCCACGAGGACCCTATCGCGACGGCGCTCATACTGTGCGGCACCGCCGAAAGGGCCGCTACAGTGGCAGGACCGAGCACGCAGGCCCAACCCATGCCCATCAAGACGAAGGCGATCGCGATATCCGTCAAGCTTGTATGTTCGGAGAACAGCGCCTGCAGCAAGGCGGAGAGTGCGAACAGGGCGAAGCCGCCGACGAGCAACGGCTTTACCCCGATCCGGTCTGTCAGCCGGCCCACGACAGGTGAGAGGAGGGCGACAGTTGCCGTAGTGGGAAGTAACATCAATCCGATTTGGTACGCTTGCAGGCCCTTGATCGTATGCAGGTAGAGCGGCATCAGGAAAAATGCCAGGCAATAGAAAAAGGCCAGTGCGGCATTGGCGATCGCGGCGGCTACGAAAGTACGGTTGGCAAATAGATGGAACTGCAGTATCGGTGAATCGACCCCTTGTTCAACCTTATAGAACCCGATCAGTGCGAGAGCCGACAAGGCAAACACGCCGAGCGTCAGCGGTGTGAGCCAGCCCCACGCAGCGCCTTGACTCAGGCCCAGTATGCCGCTGGATAGTCCGGTGATCAGCAGCGTCAAGCCGGCCCAGTCGAGCTTCGAACCCGATTCTGGGCTGCTCGATTCCTTGACACTGACGAGGCAGATCAGCAGACTGAGCAGGATCAGCGGTACATTGATCAGGAAGATCCAACGCCAGCCAAGGAGGCTGACGATGAAGCCGCCTGCTACCGGACCAAGCGCCAACCCCATTCCATTCGCGCCGAACAGCAGACCGATTGCTGTGCCACGTTCCTGCTCTGGGAAAGCGTGCGAGACGATGGTGCCGGACGCGGTATACAGTACGGCGCAACAGATACCTTGCAACAGTCTGAAGCCGATCAGCCAGGTAATATCAGTAGCTATTCCGGCGGCCAGCGACGCCACTCCGAAACCGATCGCACCCAGGTAGAGCGTACGTCGGCGGCCATACATGTCGGCGATGCGGCCCATCACGACCATGAATGCCGATAGCGCGAGCAGAAAGATATTGATGATACATTGGAGTTCACTTACCGTTGCGTGCAGGTCGGCGCGGATGGCGGGCAGTGCGGTATTGACGATGGTGAAGTCGATGCAGCCGAGGAAACTCGCGATGCTGACCCCCGTCAATACCCAGTATTTTCTGTGGTGTTCGGGGAAGGGAACGATCAAACATACCTCCGATGTGTGAGCTAATCTGTTTGGACTTCAGCGGAATGCGCGCTGCCCGTTTTACACATTTTCATTGATCACGTTGCCGAATCGGTAAAC